>CATPAX010000031.1 GCA_955652215.1 uncultured Solirubrobacteraceae bacterium
ATTCGCAGCACGGTCGACTGGCGATCGCGCCGCTCCCGCTCTGACGATTGCAGCAGCCTTCCCGGGCGCATCGTGGCTATTGAGTTGGACGAATCTCAGCAGCCAGCCGGCCCGTCTCGCCGCTACTGCTCCGTCGCCGACGCAGCCACGGTCCGCGCGCTTCCGCTTCACGCGGCGGCTGGCCCGAAGCGGGGTGCCGCGAGCGGCAACAGGACGTAGCCCCAATTTGCGAGGGCCTTGTCTATGAGCATCCGCAACGGTACCTCTTGGGTCGGGGGGCTGTGAAGGTGACCGATCGAGGAGGGTGCAGGATGGGTTCTCGGGGTGCCGGGATCGATTGGGCGTCAGACAAGCACGACGTGCTCGTTTGCGACGAGGTCGGCACGGAGGTCGTGGCCGCGACCTTTGCGCAAGACGAGAAGGGACTCACGGCGTTGTGCCGGACGCTCGTGCGGATGGAGGTGACGTGGGTCGCGATCGAGCGACCGGACGGGCTGCTGGTCGAGCGGCTGCTCGATGCGGGGCTGCGGGTGTTGGCGTTGCACCCGAACAAGGTCGCGGCCGCGCGTGACCGGTTCCGGACCGCGGGCGGGAAGTCCGATCGGTTCGACGCGTTCGTGCTCTGCGAGCTGGCCCGGACCGATCATCATCGCTTCCGGGTGCTCGAGCCCGACTCGGATCAGACGAAGGCGATTCGGGCGCTGACCCGGGCGCGGGAGGATCTCGTTGTCGCCCGGACCGGGATCGTCAACCAGCTCAGGGCGGAGCTCGAGCGGTTCTGGCCCGGGCCGCTGGCGCTGTTCAGTCACATGGATGCGGAGATCCTGCTCGCGTTCCTTGAGCGCTACCCCAGTCCGGCGGACGCCCGCGGTCTCGGGGTCGCCCGGATGCAGACGTTTCTGGTCCGCGAGCGGTACTCGGGCGGGCAACATCCAACCGCGCTGATGGCCAAGCTCCGCGGCGCCCCACACGGACGTGTCGGTGAGCTGGAGCTCGCCGCACGCCGGCAGCTCGTGCTCAGCTTCGTCGCGACGATCCGGACGCTGAACGCGCAGATCAAGCAGCTCGAGAGCGAGATCAGAACCCAGGTCCGCGCCCATCCGGACGGGCGGATCTTTCTCTCGCTGTTCAAGTCACCAGCGAGCGTGATCACCGCCGCGGAGCTACTGGCCGAGATCGGCGACTGCCGCGAGCGCTACCCCACCCGCGACGCGCTCGCGAGTGGATCAAGGATCGGCTGGAGAACTTTCAGGAGGTCCTCCAGAACCGCACGGCGCGATCCGCTCAGACCCTGCGACGCCTACTTGGCCCGATCCGCCTGGAGCTTGTCACACCGGACATCGGCCGGCCGTTCTACCGCGCGATCACGACGATCGGTGCGCTCGCCCTCATCGAAACGCCCCCCCGACCGAGACAGTGCGGAGGGCGGTTCGAATTCTTTGCAAAGGTGGAGACGGTGGGAATCGAACCCACGTCCGCAATCGCGTGAAAGGTGGCTTCTACGAGCGTAGCCGGCGCTCTGATCTCGCCCTCGACTCGCCTCGCCGGCCGGGTTGTCGAGGGCCAGCTCCGTTAGGTGTCCTCGGGTCGGCCGGAGCGGGTCCTTACCGAGTAAGCCTGCTAGCTGATCCCGGTTATCTCCGCCGCAGGCGAGCGAAGGCCGAGAGATCCACGGTTAGCGACTAAGCCGCTAGGCCGAGGTCATACGTGTGCGTGTCCGCACTTATTGTTTTCCGGGGGTTTTACGAGGCCTCCCGGAACCTCGACTCGCAACCACCCCCACGAATCGACCACGTCGAAGCCTGTCGTCCCCGGGGGTATGCAATCCAGTATAGGACCCGCTGACCGGCTCTGGAGCAGCCGTCAGACGGCCGCTCGCTCTCCCGAAGGGCATCGTAAGAGCGGCCGAGAAAGCCGATTGCCTGCTGCCACAATCAGTAGCCATGGATCGCAGCACGCAATGGCTCCCAGCGCCCCCGACGGCCGACCCGTCGCCGCGAGACGGCCCGTTCGAGTCCGGGTACCCGTCCCCTCCGCCCCACCAACCCGAGCCGGACCAGCGCTCGGGTTTCCGGCGGAAGCTCGGCGGGATCTTCGCCGCGATCGTCGCGTTCCTCGCGAAATTCAAGTCGATCCTCCTGCTGCTTCCGAAGCTGAAGATCCTGACGACCGCGGGAACGATGTTCGTCTCGTTAGCCGCCTACACGCTGATCTGGGGCTGGCAGTTCGCCGCGGGGTTCGTGTTGCTCCTACTGGTCCACGAGATGGGTCATGTGCTCCAGCTGCGGCGGGAAGGCATCAAGGCCAGCGCTCCGATGTTCATCCCATTCCTCGGCGCGGTAATCAGCGCGCGCTCGCTCGGCGACAACGCGCTTGCAGAGGCGAGAGTCGGGCTTGCCGGCCCGATCCTTGGGAGCCTCGGCTCGGCGGCGTGCATCCTCATCTGGCATGCGACGGGCAACGACCTGTTTCGTGCCCTCGCGTTCTTTGGGTTCTTCCTGAACCTGTTCAACCTGCTTCCCGTCGTCCCGCTTGACGGTGGACGCGCGATGGCGGCGATATCCCCGTGGATGTGGCTCGTCGGATTCGCGGTGATGATCCCGCTGCTGTTCGTCTTC
>CATPAX010000032.1 GCA_955652215.1 uncultured Solirubrobacteraceae bacterium
AGCACGTCGAACGTGCCCTTCGGGGCTTGGATCACGGGTTGTTGGCGAGCTCGCGCAAAAACGGATTGGTGGCGCGCTCCCGGCCCAGCGTGGTGATTCCCATGTGTCCTGGATAGACGGTCGTCTCCTCCGGAAACGCTTGGAGAAGCGAATCGATCGAGGACAGCAGCGTCGGCCAGTCGCCACCTGGGAGATCGACGCGGCCGACCGAGCCCTGGAACAGGACATCACCAGAGAAGATCGCGCCGTCCTCGCGAAGCGCGTAGGTCACATGGCCCGGGCTGTGCCCTGGCGTGGACAGCACCTCGAATGTAAGGCCCGCGAGCTCGAGCGTCTCGCCTCCGGCGACCGTCTGATCTGCCTCGTAGCTCTCGAACGGTCCGAAGCCGGGCCACGGCACGTAATCCATGATGTTGGCCAGCACTTGGCGCTCGAGCCGCGGGCAGTAGACGACCGCGTTCGTGGCTCTTGCGACAGGCGCGACCGCGCCGATGTGATCGAAGTGTGTGTGAGTCAAGAGAATCGCCTCGACGGTGTCGATGCCAAGACGCCCGATCGCCTCCAGCAGCTTCTCCGGCTCATCACCGGGATCGACGACTACCGCGGTGCTGGCTTCGCGCGCGCGCACGACGAAACAGTTTTCCTGCACCGGGCCCACGGTGAACATGCGGACGTCGATTTCCGTCCGCTGCCTCGCATCGGTCACTTGCCCGCGCCTCGCCTGCCGGCAGCCGGGTTACGTCGCTGCCGCCGGCGGTACATGAACAGCTCGAGGTAATAGCCCGCCGGGACGTAGATCAGGAACGACAGCCCAGCGAGACTCGCCGAGACCCCTACGCGGTTCTTGATCTTGCTGTTCAGGAGGTACATGAACAGGAAGATGATCGCGGCGGCCATTGCGGCCCGGGTGAACGACGACTTCCAGCTCGGCGGCGTGTTCTGACGCCGCTCGCGCGCGTCGACCCGCGCCTGCTGCTTGCGCTCCGCGGGGGTGGATGGCCGCCCGGTGCGACCGCGCGCCTCGATCGTCCCCGCGGCGGTGCCGCGATGCTTGCTCTTCCGCTTACGTCTTGTCTGCGCCATGCTCCGCCAGAGAGCTTACGCGCTGGCGTGGGAGTCAGATGCCCCGGATCATGCGCCACCGCCCGCGAGCGCGCTCAGGTTGGTGACCTGATCGGCCGGAGGCGCTGCCGGGACCGGCTGGGGGCCATATTCCGGAATGTCGATCCGCATCGACACGCTCTCCGACTGGCCGGAGACCGACTGCGAGAACGACATCGTCATCCTGCGGACCAGGTGCTGTCCGTCCACCCAGACGTCGAACGGCAGCTGGCGGAGCGTCGTCATCTTCTCGAGCGCCTTCACGCTCTGCTGGACGGCCTGACGTGAGGCGGCGGGAAGCGCATCGGCGATCCGCGCGAGATCGACCATGCCGCGGTAGTGAGTGGTCGTGAGTCCGTTCACCTGCTCGGTCCCTACCTTCTTCACGTGGCCGGAGGCACGGAGGAAGTTCAGGAGCTGGCTCGGATCCGAGGTCGCCGGGTTGCTGGTCAGCGACGAGAGGCCTGAGAGGCCGGCAATTTTCGCCAGGTTGACCTCGACCCACGGCTTGCCGCCGAACGTCGGCACCTTGCTCGTGATTGCCGACGGAAGCTTCATGTAGATCGTCTGGCCCTTGATCAGCTCCTGGACCTGGAGCGTGCTGCTGCCGAGTGCCTGGATGACCTGCGGGTTGTTCCCCAGGTTCATGCTGAGCGTGAACGCCCCGGCGTGAGCGGGGACGTTGAACGCACCCTGTCCGCTCCCGGTGATTGGCGACGGGAGCGCCGAGGAGCTGATCGCCAGCGACATGTTCAGGCGATAGCCCGCTGCGCTCGTCGATGTCGACGCCGCCTGAGCGACAGGATCGACGATGTTGGCGACACTGCCGCCGCCGCACCCCGCTATCGCGGTTGCGCTCAGCAGCGTCACCAGGGTAGCGGCGGCGCCGCTTCGCGACGCGCGGGCGTGGAGGAGATGCTTGATGTTCATCACTTACGTACCTTTCGGCTCTCGGTGGGAAAGCTTGGGGCACCCGGAAGCTGGGCCCCTCAAGTGTCTGATCGACCTACGCACGCGGAACTTGAATGTCACACCGGTCCACAAGATCTTCGATCAGTCGCTTGCCGCTGACCGGTAGCTCAGCCGGAAACTCCGTGAACGCAGCTCGAGGGGCGAGCCCCACGAGCTCTGCGCGCGATGGCGTGGCATGCCTCGCGATCGAGCCAACGACCTCCGCAAGCGGGGTCGCGCGGTGATCTTCGACGTTGGTTGAGACCTGGGCGACGCCGCGGTGCTCGAGCCATAGTCCGATGGCCCGCACGCCAGGAAGCCCCTCCGCTCCTCCTTCTCGAATCAGGGCCGCGATCGCCCGTGCATCCTCCTCTGACGCGGGCGCAGCTAGCTCGACGTTGAACGCGATCAGCGGGGGTCTGGCCGCCACGAGTACAGCGCCCGCCGTCGGGTGCAGCTCCCGGGGCCCGAAATCCGGGCGCAGCTCTCCCGACGCGATCCGCTGCGCGAGCCGTTCCGGCCCCCCGCGGCGCAGCTCCGCTCGCGTCCGGCCGGCGGCGAGGTCCCCGTACAGGAATACGGGGAGCGCCAGCTGATCGCCGAGGAGGTCCCCGAGCACGAGAGCCTCGGCGCACGCCGCTCCCTGGTCTTCGGGCGCCAGATAGACGATCGGGGCAACGTCGATCGCGCCAACACGCGGATGAACACCTTTGTGGCGTGCGATATCGATTCTGCGCACCGCCTCGCGAGCGCCGCTGAGGACGCCGGACGCGAGCCGCCCCGGGGTTCCAGCGATCGTAAAGACGCTGCGGTGGTGGTCTGGATCGGTGTGTACGTCGAGGAGCGTTGCTGCAAATGCCGTCGCGATTGCCTCGATGGCGTTCGGGTCACGGCCCTCGGACACGTTCGGGACCGCCAGCAGCGTCGCGGTGCTCACCTGCCGTTGGGGTCCAGCAGGTACCGCCCGGATTCGAGAATCGACTCCCCGTCGAGAACCAGCGTCGCGTCGAGGATCACCACGTCCAGGTGGATCGGGACCGAGACCGTCCCGCCGAATCCAGCGCTGGCTCCGAAGGCGACGTGCACGGTCCCGAGGATCTTCTCGTCCTCGAGCACCACCCCGGTGAGACGCGCTCGGTCGTTGGTGCCGACGCCGAGCTCCGCCAGGTTCGTACCGAGCTCGCCATGAGCCTGCAGGCGGCGCAGGAACTCGGGCCCCAGGCCTGCCTCGGCGCCCACTATCCGGCCGTCACTGACGGTCAGGACTGCCGGTTCTTCGCTCAGACCGAGTGGCGCGAGGCTCGAAGCGACGATCGTCCCCTCCCCCCCAGCCGGCGCGATGAATCCCTCGCCGCAGGGCAGGTTGCCGAATGCTCCGCGGGAGGTCAGGTCCCCGTCGTCCGCGATCCCGTGACGTCCGCCGAGATCGAGCTTCAGGTCGGTTCCGCGGGGACACGCGATATGTGCACTCGACCCTCGGTCGAGGGCAGCCGCCACCGCCTGCGATCGCGCTGCCATTGCCGGGAAATCGACCGCCATCACCCGCGCGAGCATGTCCTCGCTGACACCCGGCATCGTTGCCCCGCGAGCCCCCGCATCGGTGGCCTGCTTACGGGCGACGGTGTGGCTCAGCGACCGAGTGGTCGGCGCGATGAACACGTCGCAGGCTCTGAGCGCCGCGGCAACCGCGCGTGGTGGCTCGGTCCCGTCGTTCTCGCGCTCGGCCATCACCGTGAGAACCGCCTCCGCGCCCTCCCTGGCCGCCGCCTCCCGGAGGGCCTCGCCGATCGGTCGTGTGCGCGAATCCACGATCACCACGACCTCCTCCCTGGGCTTCACCGCGAGGCAGCGAGCGACGACGGTCTCTACAGCGGGGCCGAGGTCTGGCATCGAGGCGAGATCATATGTGGCGGGGCGCGGGTGCGGCCCATTTCGGCTTCCGGCACCGGCGCTTGCGGGACCCCGTGCCAACTGTCACAATCTGACCCGTGTCAAATTCGGACGATCAGTCACCGCCCGAGAGCCACGGCCGCCGGTCAACGACCGCGGACACCGCTGCGGCTCGCTGGGGACTGAAGCATCCAGAGAACGACCCTGAGCATCCTGCGCCCTCGCACGTTCCCGAAGACGAGGACGTCGTACCGAACCGGCACTCCGCCAGCGCGGAAGCAGCGGCGCTGCGCTGGCGCGAGGAGCACGAGGAGGAGGACAGCTAGCTTCCCGGGGCGGCCGGTCCGAGGGCCGCGCGCAGGGTCAAGACGCGGTCGACCGACGCCATGAAGACGGGATTGCGGAGCGTCCCGCCCCGCAGCGCGTTCGCGAGCGCAGTCACGGCGCTTGCGCCCTGACTGACACTCTGGCTCGAGCACAGCAGGAGATCCATCCCGGCGCCCGCGGCGAGGATCGCGCGCGAAGAGGTAGAACCGAACCGACCCAAGGCGCCGGCTTCGAGCGCATCCGTGAGTGTCACACCGCCGAACTGGAGCCTTCCGCGCAGCTCTCGCTGGACCACGATCGACGACAAGCCGGCGGGGCGGCGAGGATCGAGCGCCGGGTAGGTCGCCCAGGAGGCCATCACCAGACGTACGCCCGCGGAGATCGCGCTGGCATACGGCAGCTCGTCGACTGACCGCAGGGATCGCAGCGAGATATTGATCGTCACCGCGCGGGAATCGGTGTTCTGCGATGTGGTCGCGGCGCCGAGCCCCGGGAAATGCTTGGCCGTTGCGGCGACGCCCCCTCGCTGCTGGGCCCCGATGAAGGCTCCCCCGAGCCGAGCGACGAGTCGAGGGCTCCTGCCGTAAGAGCGGGCGTACTGGTCGATGAAATTGCCTCCTGACCGATACACGTCGAGCACAGGCGCGAGGTTCACGTTCATGGCGGCGCCTCGTAGATTGAGCGCCGCTGCGCGACCCGCGCGCCGAGCGGCGGCCAACGGCCTGGGCCGCCGGCCGACCTGCTTCTCGGACAGCACGGGGGCGCCAGCCAGCCGGCGCACGAGACCGCCTTCCTGGTCGGTCATCATCAGCAGAGACGCCTTCACCGGGCTCTGTGCGGCCGCAGCCTGCAGCTCGCCGATGACGGCCCGGATCTGGTTGGCACTCGAGATGTTGTCGGCGAAGAAGATCACGCCGGCCGCCTCCCCCGCCCGGATCGTGGCGAGCAGTGATCCCGGCGGAGTAAGGCCGCTGTAGCTGTAGATCACCCGCTGCCCGGCGAGCTGCTGGGGTGAGAGCCCCGGCAGCCGCGAGACGCTCGCGGTGCGAGACACGCGCTCACCAGTCCGGGGGTCCGGCACGGCACCGACATGCGAAAGTAGCGCGACCGTGGCAAACAGTCCACTCCACTGCATTAGCCACGAACACGCGCGGCAATCGGTCATCTAGAAGACACCTCGACTACACAATTGTCCCGATTGCTTCGGCGTGGCCGCGCGGTGCGCAGTACAGGAGACAAATTGGCGCCGGTGCCAGCCTCGGTCGGTCTGCACCGTTGCTAGGCTCACGCCCCTCGGGGGAGGCCTCGATTTGACCGCCTCTCCAGTCCCCGCCGGAGTAGCTCAGTCGGTTAGAGCAGCGGAATCATAATCCGCGTGTCGGGGGTTCGAGTCCCTCCTCCGGCATCCGGCTAGTCCGGCAAATCCGTGGAAATCAGGCGGATGTAGACCGTAGAGACCGACCGCGCGCGCCTTCTCGCCGGTCGGGTCGTAGTAGTACGCCTTGACCGTGGCTGGCGAGCGACCGAGACGGTCGGCGATCTGCCTGATCGAGAGGCGCTCGAACTCGCGGTAATGACGCACCAGGGCTACCGCCCGGCGACGCTCGCGAACCCGATCCACGGTTGACGTCTTGCCCGTCACACCGGGTCACGCTACCTCGCTATTGGCGTTTCCGTCGAGGTCGGCACGCAAGAGCGGACGCACGGGCTGGACCTCGTATCCGCGCATTCCGGGTCTGCGGTGGTTAGCCCCGAGAGGCCTTGCGGCGGATGAATGCGGGTCCGCTGAGGCTCAACATCGTCGAGCTGTTCTCCTCGCTGGGCGACGTCGAGCCGTGCTCGTGCTCACGTGAGAGATCGACCGGTCGATCCCGATCGCGACTAGGATCCTCGCCGATTCCAAACGACGGAGGGCTTATGACCGACGGGACCAGGGCCGTGATCGTCGGTCCGGGCGAGGGGACGCAGGTCGAGGGCCCGGTGGGCGGGCCGCTCGCCTTCAAGGTTCGCGGCGAGCAGACGAATGGCGCCTTGACCGCGCTCGAGAACGTGATCCCGCCGGGCCAGGGACCGCCGCTTCACACCCACGCGAACGAGGACGAATCGTGGTACGTGATCGATGGAGAACTTCGCTTCCGGCTCGACCGTGACGTTCAGCGGGCGCCGGCGGGCTCGTTTGTGTTCGTGCCGCGAGGCACCCCGCACTGCTTCCAGAACATCGCCGATGCGCCGGCGCGCATCCTTGTGATGTTCACGCCGGCGGGAATGGAGCGGTTCTTTGACCGTTTCGCCGCGCTCTCGGCGCCTGATCCAGAGGCGTTCCGGAGTATCGGAGCGCCGCTCGGCATGGAGGTCGTCGGGCCTCCGCTCGCGCAATCCGATCCGATATAGCCATGCCGGCCCGGTCGGCGTACCTTGCTGCCGCGGCCGAAAAGCGCAGCGCGCTGTTCCGCGCTTTGCGGAACTCGGACCGGACCGTGCGCCGAGTAGCGCGTGACGAGCAAAGGAGGTCTGGCGGCGTGCCGACCCCATCTCGCGTGGTTGCCGGGGTCCTGCTGGTCGTCCCACGCATACGATGCGCGTGTGATGGAGGTTGTCACGGGGTAGGCGCGTAGTGGTGATCTGCAGATCGCCTACCAGGTGGCCGGTGGGCCACGCCGCTGGAGGAGCAGATCGATGATGTTCGTGCGGTGCTCGAGGCCGCGGGCTCTGACCAGCCGGCGTTGATTTCGTTTGCCGAGGGCTGCGCCTTGGCGGTGCTCTTTGCGGCGTCGCACCCTCACCTCGTTCACGCCCTCGTGCTGATCACGCCGACGCCGCGCGTGGTCCGCGGGGCGGGCTATGAGTGGGCGCAAAGTGTCGAGGAGTGCGCTGCGATGGTTCAGGCGGTCGTTGAGCATTGGGGCAGCAGTTCACCGCGGCCGCCGTGGGCCGGGTTCGCCGGTCAGGACGAGCAGCGACGACGTCTCCTCGCGCGCCACCGGCGCCTGTCGATGACCCCCGATGCCGCCGCCGCGTCGCTTGCGATGGTCGGCGAGCTGGATGTGCGCGACGCACTTTCCAGCGTGCAGTGTCCCACGTTGGTGCTGCACCGCGCGAACGACGCATTCGTCGACGAGCGCCACTCGCGCCACGTCGCGGCCCACATCCCCGGCGCGCGATACGTCGAGGTCTCAGCACGTGGCCAGGCCGCAGATGAGATCGAGCAGTTCTTGACAGGTTTACGACGAGCGGTTCTCAGC
>CATPAX010000033.1 GCA_955652215.1 uncultured Solirubrobacteraceae bacterium
CATCCCCCCATAGGTGTCAACGATGATCTTCCGGCCGGTAAGTCCGCAGTCGCCCATCGGGCCGCCGATCACGAATCGCCCGGTGGGGTTCACCAGCAAGTTGCGCTGAAGCTTGCGAGAGTCGTAGAGGTCCTGGGGGAGCACCTTCTCGATCACGTGCTCCCAGAGGTCGTCGCGCAACAGCGACTCGGCGCCGTCGCGGTGCTGGGTCGAGATCAGGACCTTCTCAATCTCAGCCGGGCGGCCGTCGACGTAGCGGACCGTCACCTGAGTCTTGCCGTCGGGACGCAGGTAGGGCAGGAGCTCTGCCTTGCGGACGTCGGCAAGGCGCTTGGCCAGCTTGTGCGCGAGTGAGATCGGAAGCGGCATCAGCTCGTCGGTCTCGCTGCTGGCGTAGCCGAACATCATCCCCTGATCACCCGCCCCTGCCAGGTCGAGCTCGTCGTCGTCGCTCGGGTCGGTGCGGGCCTCGAGCGCGCGCTCGACGCCCTGGGCGATGTCTGGGGACTGTTTATCGATCGCATTGATGACGGCGCAGGTGTGATAGTCGAACCCGAATTCGGCATCCGTGTAGCCGATCCGCTGGATCGTGTCCCGGGCGACCTGCTGGATGTCCACATATGTCTCGGTGGTGATCTCGCCCGAGACCACCACGAGGCCGGTATTGACGAGGGTCTCGCAGGCGACCCGGCCACCGGGGTCATCGGCCATCACCGCATCAAGCACGCCGTCGGAGATCTGGTCGGCGATCTTGTCGGGGTGCCCCTCGGTGACTGACTCCGAGGTGAACAGGTACTCGTTATCGGAAAGCTTGGTCATAGGTTTGGGAAGCTCCACTGTCGTGTCGCGCTCTAGCCTGGTCGGAGCGCGATCGAGGGCTCGGGACCATAGGACCTTGACAAGAGTGTGTCAAGGTACACCCGGTGGGATCCTTGAGCGGGCGAGGAGATCAGGGCTGGCTGAGTCTAGTGTCGCGACTCGCGTCACTTTGGGCGGCGTCGCGCCGCCTGGGGGAGCGACGCTCACTGCGCGCCACGAAGTCGATGATCACCGGGATCCCTTCGAGGCGGTAGCGCTCGCGCAGCCGGTTCTCGAGGTAGTAGGCGTAGTCGCGAGTCACCAGGGCCCGGGAGTTGACCTGGATCGAGAACCGCGGCGGCCGCACGCCGGTCTGGGTCATGAACAGCAGCTTGAGACGCTGCCCGCGAAGCGCTCCCGCGGGCGGCTGACGGGCACCAACGACATCGGCGAGGAAGCGGTTCAGCTGCGGTGTGGGAATCCGACCCCGGTTGCGATCGGCGAGCGCGACTGCCTCGACCAGCAGGCGTTCGACGTGCCTACCGGTCTTCGCGCTGGCCGTCAGCACGCGCGGACGCAGCCGGAGCTTCTGGTGCGCGTAGGCACGCTCGTGATCGAGGTCGACGGCCTCGGCTATGTCCCACTTGTTGAGCACCAAGGCCGTCGCGCACCCGCTTCGCATCGCGAGCTCGCCGATTCGCAGGTCCTGGGATGTGACGCCGTCGCGGGCATCACATACGACGAGGGCTACCTCCGCGCGTTCGGCCGCCCGTCGCGAGCGAAGCCCCGTGTAGTACTCGAGCGACTCCTGGACCTTGGCTTGGCGGCGCAGGCCGGCCGTATCAACAAGGACGAGGTCGCGGCCCTGAAAGGTCATTGGGAGGTCGATCGCGTCACGGGTCGTTCCGGCTTCGGGAGAGACGATCACCCTCTCGCTTCCGGCGAACCTGTTCACGAGCGAGGACTTGCCGACGTTCGGCCGCCCGATCACCGCGAGCCGGACGGCTTCCTCGGTCCCTTCCTCGGCATCGAGAGCCTCCGGGGCGAGCTCCGCGATGCGGTCTAGAAGATCGCCGGTTCCCAGCCCTTGCGCGGCGGAGACCGCCACCGGCTCCCCCAGTCCCAGCCGATTGAACTCGGCGGCGAGGGATAGATCAGCCACCACGTCGACCTTGTTCGCCGCCACGAGAACCGGAAGGGGGGCACGCCGCAAGATGTCGGCGATCTCGTGGTCGCCGGGCCGGAGGCCCGCTCTGGCGTCGACGACGAGAACCGCCGCGTCCGCTTGCGCAATCGCCGCACGCGCCTGCTCCTGAATTCGCGCCGCGATCCCCTCCCGATCATCCAGGTCCACGCCGCCGGTATCGATCAACGTGATCGATCGTCCGTTCCAGTCGGTGCGGAGCTCCTTGCGGTCTCGCGTGACGCCTGGACGCTCGTGGACGACGGCCTCGCGTGAGCCGGTCAGGCGGTTGACGAGCGAGGACTTGCCGACGTTCGGGTATCCGACGATTGCGACCTTCACGATCGACCCGAGGCTAGCTGCGTCAGTTCGACCACGCGATCGACCACCTCGTCGAAGGCCAGATCGGTCGTGTCGAGCACGACCGCCTGCGGGGCGGGCCTCAGCGGTGAGATCTCGCGGGTGCTGTCGCGCTCGTCGCGAATAACTTGCTCGGCGAGCACCGTCCCGGGATCGGCGTCGATCTCCGCCGCCCGGCGCTGGGCCCGGACTGACGGATCCGCGGTGAGGAACACCTGGACATCCGCGTCCGGCGCGACCACAGTCGCGATGTCGCGGCCCTCGGCGACCCAGTCGCCCGTGGCCAGGAGGCTCCGCTGCTTCTCGAACAGCGCGGTCCGCACCGACGGATCAGCCGCGGCGCGGGACGCGGCCTCCGAGATCGCCGGCTCGCGAATCGCATCGGTGACATCCCGGTCGTCGAGCAGGACACGCTCGCCTGGTTCGATCGCGAGCATCGGAGCCACCTCCCGTGGCTCGGTACCTCGCTCGATCGCCGCAAGCGCCACGCATCTGTACATCGCGCCGGAGTTCAGATACTTGAATTGCAGCCGCTGCGCCACCGCACGCGCGACTGTCGACTTTCCCGCCCCTGCGGGACCGTCGATCGCGACGATCGTCACGCGAGCAGGTCCCGTAGCTGCCCGCGAAAGCCCGGATAGGAAACGCCGGCCGCCTCGAATCCGCGGACCTCGACGCCATCGCGCGACGCGAGACCTGCCACAGCCCCCAGCAGCGCGAGGCGGTGATCGCCGTGGGCGTCGAGCTCTCCTCCATCGAGCCCACCGGTTCCCTGGACCACGAACCCGTCGGCGAGTGGCTCGATCGAGGCGCCCAGCCCGCGGAGCCCGCTGACGACTGTCGCGATCCGGTCGGACTCCTTGAGGCGCAGCTCGGCCGCCCCGCGCACCACCGTCTCCCCTTCGGCAAAGCACCCCAGCAACGCCACCAGCGGCAACTCGTCGATCGCCAGCGGTACCTCCTCGGGGCCGACGATCGTCCCGTGCAGCGGACCATGAAGTACCTCGAGATCGGTAGTCGGCTCGGCCGGCTCGAAGGCCCCGTCCGGCTCGAGCTCTCCGGACACGTTTGCGCCCATACAAGCGAGGATCCGCAGAAACCCCGCTCGGGTCCAGTTGACTCCCACGCCCTCCAGAACCAGCTGCGAGCCCGGCACGATCGCTCCCGCCGCCAGCAGAAACGCAGCGCTCGAGAGGTCACCCGGGACCTCGATTCGCTCCAGGGTGAGCGGTGGGCCGCCCTCAACAATTGTGCGGTATCCGCTTCCATTGCGCCCGCGGCGCACGGAAGCGCCGGCGGCCAGCAGCAGTCGCTCGGTGTGATCGCGAGTAGCGACCGGCTCCAGTACCGCGGTCCGGTCGGTCGCCAAGCCCGCCAGAAGCACACAGGACTTCACCTGCGCGCTCGCGACGGGCAGCTCGTACTCGATGCCCCGCAGCCCGGCACCATGCACCGTCAGCGGCGGGAAGCGGCCGTCGCGCGCTTCGAGGGACGCGCCCATCAACGCGAGCGGGTGCGCGATCCGGTCCACTGGGCGCTTGCGGATCGACTCGTCGCCGTCGAGCACGAAACTGGTGCCGGCTTGAAACGCCAACCAGCCAGGGAGCAGGCGCAGCAGCGTTCCGGCATTGCCGACGTCGATCGGCCAGGCTGGCTCCTGGGCGCCAAGCAAGCCGGGTCCCGTGATCTCGAGCTCGCCGTCCTGGGATTCGACGCGAGCGCCCAGCCGCCCGATCGCGGCCAGCGTTGACCGTGTGTCAGCGGCATCGAGGTAGTTGACGATCCGCACCGTGCCCGCCGCCATCGCCGCGAAGATCGCCGCGCGGTGGGAGATCGACTTATCGGCGGGGACCACGGTGCGTCCGCGTAGCGGACCTGCCGGATCGAAACGCGCGTTCACGCGCGAGTCACCGGGAACCC
>CATPAX010000034.1 GCA_955652215.1 uncultured Solirubrobacteraceae bacterium
CCGGGCGAGCGCGGTGAGGGCCGCTGCCTGCGGTCCCTTGCCGCAGACGTCGCCGATCGTAAACGTAAAGCGCCCATGGTCGATCGAGAACGCGTCATAGAAGTCCCCTCCCACCTCCTGTCCTTCCGCAGCGGGCCGATACAGGCCGCTCAGCCGAACCCCCGGGATTCTCGGAAAGGCGCGCGGTAGCAGGCTCTGCTGAAGCGTCAGCGCGAGGTGTCGAGTTGACTCATAGAGCCGTGAGTTATCGAGCGCCAGCGCAGCACGTCGGGCGAGCTCCTGTCCCATTACCAAGTCATTCTCGTCGTACGGTGATGCTCCTTCCAGGCGAAGTAACGACAAGCCTCCCAGCACATGCCCGCGAGCGATCAGCGGCACCACGATCGCCGAGCTATAGCCGAGCGCGCGCATCAGCTCGTAGTGCTCGTTCCCCTGGGCGATGCCGCGCAGGAACTCAGGCGTCATCACGGGCAGCAGTACCGGCGCGCCAGACCGCAGCGCACGGGCTACGGGATGGCTGCTGGTGGCCGGCAGCGGATGGTCGCCTCGCATCTGCTCGACCGCCGCAACGTTTGCCGGCTCGAGCGCAGCAACTACGGCGGTTCGAACCGATCCATCGCGTTCAAGCAGGTCCACGACAGCAATCTCGGCGAGGTCGGGAACCGCCAGATCCGCGAGCGTCCGGACAGTCTCATCGAAGTCCAGCGATTGATCGAGTGCCAGTCCAATCTGGGCGAGGAAGGTCATTCGCTGCTGCAGGCGCGCGTTCTCGAGTGCCTGCTGGCCGGCCCGGGCGATGTCCCGGATGAACCCGGTGAACAACGGCGGATCGATCCCCGGAGCCCGGGTGACGGTCAGCTCTACGGCGACCTCCTCCCCGTCTCGTCGTATCCCTGAGAGCTCGAGCCTATGATCGAGGATCGTGCTCTCGCCCTTCTCGAGGTATCGGGTGAGCGACTTTCGGTGGGCGTCACGGAGCGGACCGGGGATGATCAGCTCGGCGAGCTCGCGGCCGATCGCCTCCGATCGCCCGTAGCCGAACATCCTCTCGGCGGCCTTGTTCCAGTCGCGAACGTGGCCGTCCGAGCCCATCACAATCACTGCGTCGGGCGCCGCCTGGAAGACCGCTCCGGGAGGAAAGCCGAGCTCAGGCTCGTCGGTGTCCTCGATGGGCTCCATGTCTCGATTCCGGTCTGCGCCCACCGGGCCGTGCTTCACCGCCTCACCTTATCTCGGCGGGGCTGGGACCGTCGGTGGCGGCCACCGCGCTGAAGTCAGTCCGCCGGCGAGGAGATCAGCCGCTTGAGCGCCCGCCGCAGCAGCCTCGAGACGTGCATCTGTGAGTAGCCGATGCGCTGGCCGATCTCGCGCTGGGTGAGACCGTGGAGGAATCGCAGGGCGACGACCTCCCGCTCGACCCCGGACAGCGCCCTCCAGGTCGCGGCAATCTCCTGACGGCTCTCAGCCAGCGCCAAGCGGTCGTCCTCGCGGCCCAGGGTCTCCGACAGCGGAGCCAGATCCTCGTCACCGGGGACGGGCGCATCGAGCGAGGTCGGTGCATACCCGTGGGCGGCTTCGATCGCCTCGAGCACGGACTGGACCGAGGATCCGAGCGCTTCCGCGATCTCCACGATCGTCGGTGAGTGTCCGAGCTCGTGGGATAGACGATTTGCGGTGCGACTAACCGCCAGCGCGCGTTCCTGTAGATCGCGGGGGACGTGGACGACCCACCCCTTGTCGCGGAAATGGCGCTTTAGCTCGCCCAGGATCGTTGGCGCCGCGAAGGTGCTAAAGCGGTTGCCGAGAGCCGGCTCGAACCGGTCGATGGCGTTGAGCAATCCCACGCAAGCCACCTGCACGAGATCCTCAAGCGGCTCGTCTGTGTAGCTGTAGCGAAGCGCCAGTTTGCGGGCGAACGGCATGTATCGGACGACGAGCTCGTCCCGAGCTTCGGGATCCTGCAGCCGCAAGTGCCGGGCGAACAGCCGCTCATCGGAAAGGTGTGCCGCACGAGTGCGGGCAAGGGTTGCGTCGGACAACGTCGCCTCCGTCTGGATATGAGCTGACGTAACGTCCGTCCGACGCTCCTGGTCAGAGCGTGTCCGTCCTCGCCATATGCCACTACGGAGCCATCCCGGCCGCAACCCTTACTAGTGGCTCTACGAGCCTATCCGCAACCGGTAACTAACTAAACGTTAGGAACTCCTCAGCGGTCCACCTTGTCGCGCTTCGGACCTTCCCAGGGCTCCGCCTCGGGATCCTGTGAGGGATGCGGCTCGCTGGTGCTCGTGCTCCCGCTTACTGGATGTGGCTCGGCTCCGAACGGTGCGCCGTCGGGATCGGGCGGATCACGCGGATCTTCTCGCGAGTCATAGGGGTCCGGCCACTCGGTTGGATCCGGTTCGCCCACCGGGTTGTTCAGAGCGTGGTGCGGGTCCCTGTCCTGGGAGCGATCCCCAGGGTCCTCGCCAGCCGGCTCGGGGAAGCCGGTTGACGGTTTCTCAGCGCCTTCGTGATCGGGTGTCATGGCCGTTCTCCGTTGCGATTGGGATCCTGGCGGTGACCACCACTTGTGTGGCCACCGCCAGGGGAGGAGAGAGACGCGACCCCTGAGCGCCGCCGGCACATGAAGAGCCGCGCACACGTGTCGATACCCATGGCGGCCGGTTCGGAAACCCGGATGGCACAGCGGGTGCTGTGAGCCGATCTCTACCCAGCGCGACGGGGTGGCGTGACGATTCCTCGCGGTTTCTCGCCGTCCCGGAACGTGCGTCGGCGGGCAATGCGCGGGGTACACGGACCTCATGCGAGTGGTCGTGGTCGGAGCGACGGGGAACGTGGGCACGAGCGTGCTCGAAGCTCTGGAAGGCGAGCAAGACGTACACGAGATCCTCGCGGTGGCCCGCCGCCGCCCGGAGCGCGCGTACCCCCGCACCACGTTCGTGCAGGCCGACATCACAAGCTCGGAGTTCTCGCCGATTGTGCGCGGCGCCGATGTCGTAGTCCACCTGGCCTGGCTGATCCAGCCTGGGCGCGATGAGTCTGTCACTCACGCGGTAAACGTGGCCGGTAGCGAGCGGCTGTTCCGGGCCGCCGCGCAGGAGAACGTACCGGCGCTCATCTACGCATCCTCAGTGGGCGCCTACTCCCCGGGCCCGAAGGATCGGCTCGTCGACGAGTCCTGGCCGACCCAGGGAATCAGCACCTCCTTCTACTCGCGGCACAAGGCGGCCGTGGAGCGTCAGCTCGATCGCCTCGAGCGCGATCAGCCCGAGATGCGAGTCGTACGGATGCGTCCCGGACTGATCTTCAAGCGCGAGGCGGCCAGCGAGATCCGGCGGCTGTTCATCGGCCCGCTGCTTCCAGGCACGCTGGTCAGGGAGCGCCTGATCCCGCTGGTTCCCGACATCCCCCGCCTGCGCTTCCAGGCCGTCCACTCGCTCGACGTCGGCGATGCCTACCGCCGAGCAATCGTCGGGGATGCCCGCGGGGCGTTCAATCTCGCCGCCGACCCGGTGCTAGATCCCGGGCAGTTGGCCTCGCTGCTCCACGCTCGCCGGGTGAAGATTCCCGCCGCCGCGATACGCACGGCCGCTGCGATCACTTTCGCGCTGCGC
>CATPAX010000035.1 GCA_955652215.1 uncultured Solirubrobacteraceae bacterium
GACGGTAACCGGGAAGTGGGGAACGTGGCTAGGGAACATCCTCGCTTCCGGATGATGGCGAGGCTCGTAAAGTGCCTCATTTCCAGCTAGATCTCCAGTGGGCGGTACTGGGCTCGAACCAGTGACCTCCTGCTTGTAAGGCAGGCGCTCTACCAGCTGAGCTAACCGCCCCGCTGTCCTGATGCTACCCGCGACGGGACGACGAGCCGCAACTGGCCTCGGGGTCTGGGCACGGCCTGTGGGATAGGATCGCCGGCGGATGGATTTCGGCCTCGAAGGGAAGATCGCGCTCGTCACAGGCGCCTCCAAGGGGCTCGGTTTCGGGATCGCCAGCGAGCTCGCACACGACGGGGCCACCGTCGCGATCAGCTCACGCTCGGAGGATCGGATCACTGCGGCGGCGCAAGAGATCGGCGCGCACCCCTTCGTTCATGACACGGGCGACGCCGGCGCGGCGCAAGGGCTCGTCTCGCGGATCGAGCACGAGCTTGGTCCAATCGACATCCTTGTGACGAACAGCGGCGGTCCCCCTGCGTCAGAGGATGCGCTGTCGTTTGGCCTGGAGCAATGGCGCGCGGCGTACGAGCTGCTGCTGCTCGGAGCGATCGCGCTCGTGCAGGCCGCGGTGCCTGGAATGCAAGCGCGCGGGTGGGGCCGTGTCGTCTCGGTGTCCTCGGCTGTGGTCAAGGAGCCAAGCCCGGTCCTCGTGCTGTCGTCCTCCCACCGCGCAGGTCTGCTTGCTGCGCTGAAGACGATTGCGCGTCAGGTCGCCGGTGACGGAGTGACGATCAACTCTCTGCTGACCGGCGGGATCGCCACCGACCGATCGCGCGAGCTCGGGGCCGACAAGCCCGAGCGCCTGGCGCAGATCCCGGCGAGGCGGCTCGGCACGGTCGAGGAGTTCGCCGCCGCAGCAGCGTTTCTCTGTTCCGAGCGGGCGAGCTACATCACCGGTGTCGCCCTGCCCGTCGACGGCGGCAGCTCCCGGGCGGTGTAGGCCGAGGGCGGCGGAGCATGTAGGCGAGTGGCGGCCAGCGTCAGCCTCCGCTCATGACCGGTGGGCGGACTGGATCGCATGCGTATAAACCACGGCGAACCTGGGAAATGGACGGCGGGTCGGTGGCGAGCAGCTCCGGCAGGCTCACCGACCGCAGATGCCGTTTGTGCAGCAGTGGCAGCAGCGTCGCCAGGGCACGGATCGTCTGGCCACGGTTCTCATGCATCAGGATGATCGCCCCCGGGTGAAGCCCGGCCGCGACGTTCTTGATGATGCCCCGCCAGTTGGCCCCAAGCGAGTCGCGGGAATCCATCGACCACATGACATCCAGCAGCCCGAATCGCTTGACGACCTTCTCTACGCGGGCGTCCTGGGCGCCGTAGGGCGGCCGGAAGAGATACACCCGCTGACGGGTTTGCGCCTCCATGATCCGCTTCGTGCTCAGGATCTCGGAGGAGATCTGGGCATTCGTCAGGAGCTGCAGGTCGAGATGATGGAACGTGTGATCGCCGATGGCTCCGAGTGCCAGCTCGCGTGGGAGCCAGCCGTGAAAAAGGTCTATGCGACCGCCGACGACGAAGAACGTGCCCCTCTCGCCGGCGGTCCTCAGCTTGCGAACCGCGAGGTATGTGTACGGGCCCGGGCCGTCATCGAACGTGAAAGCAACCTCGTTGCCGCGGCGCCCCCCGCAATAGATCGGCAGCCCCAGGCGAGCAAGCTCGCGGATACGGGCGTTGCCGAGCGCCTCCAGGCGCGATAGGAGGCTCGGTGCACGGGAGCGGCCGGATTGCGGGACGACCACATGACGGCTGACGAGCAGGCTCGGCCGAGCGCGGTGACGAGGCGTGCCACCGCTCAGCACCATCACCACGGCGAAGGCTGCAGCCGCCACCGCGAGGGCCGCCAACCCGAGCCCGACGCGCAACGAAGGCCGTCGTCCGTGCCTCCGACTCGACGGGAGAAACCGCCACTGCTCCGCCATCGTTCGAGTCTACGCAGCGCCAGGACTTGGGCCTCGCCGGTCCACCCCAGACCCGGGCTGGTCAGCCCACCCGCGTCTCGTGACCCTGCCAGAACGGCTCGCGCAAGCGCCGCTTGAGGATCTTCCCCGCTCCGGACTTAGGGAGCGGCTCGGCGCTCAGCTCAATTCGCTTCGGGACCTCATAGGCGGCGACCAGGCGGCGGCAGTGCAGTAGGAGCTCCTGCTCGCTGGTCTGCGAGCGAGGGACAACCACTGCATGCACAGCCTCGCCCGAGCACTGGCCGGGGATCCCGAACACCGCGGCCTCGCGCACGGCGGGATGCAAGTAGAGGGCCTCCTCGACCTCGGTGCAGTACACGTTCTCTCCGCCGGAGACGATCATGTCCTTGGCGCGGTCGACCAGGAACAGGTGACCGTCGGCGTCCAGGTAGCCGAGATCTCCGGTCGCGAGCCAGCCGCCGGCGAGTGCGCGCTCGGTCGCCTCGCGCTTGTTCCAGTAACCGGCGGTCACGTTCGCGCCGCGCGCCCGGACCTCGCCCACCTCACCGGGGGGAAGGGGCAGTCCCGCGTCCTGATCGACGACCTGTAACTCGATCCCGATTGCGGGCTTCCCACAGGAGCGAGCCTGCGGGCTGTCGAGCAACAGCTGTTCGTCCGGAAGGAGCGTCAGGATCGGAGCGGTCTCCGTCAGGCCGTAGATGTGCAGCAGCGAGGCATCCGGAAAGGCGCCGGCACTGCGCCGGAGGACAGAGGTTCCCACCGGCGAGCTGCCATGGCTGAGCCACCTCAGAGAGGAGACGTCGCGCGGGCGCTGCTCCTGCTCGTCGGCCAGTGCGGCCATCATCGTCGGCACGACAAGCGTCGCGGTGACCCCCTCCCGCTCGATGGCGTCGAGTACCGCGCCGGGATCGAACGCGGGCAAGATCACGTGAGAACCGCCGGCCCACACGGTGGCCAGCACCCCGATCGTGCCTGCGGCGTGGAACATCGGCGCGACAACCAGCCAGCGCGTCTGCGGGCTGAACGGCCAGCACGCCATGAAGTGGTAGGCGTTGGCAACCAGGTTGCCGTGTGTGAGCATCACTCCCTTGGCGGCGCCGGTGGTCCCGCCGGTGTAGAAAAGGCCGGCCAGATCGTCCTCCCGGAGCGATCCCCACGAGCCCGGATCGGAGGCCGCGAGGATCGCGTCGTAGCCGTCCGGCAGCTCGACGAAACGGTCCACGAGGTGCTCCAGGGCGCGGTAGTCGGGCGTCGCGAACAGCACGCTTGCCCCCGAGTCCTCGAGCGCATAGCTGAGCTCCCGTTCGGTGTGCCGGGCGTTCAGCGGGACCAGCACGAATCCCCCGGCAGGGACCGCAAGGTAAAGCTCCAGGTAGCGGTGACAGTTCGGCCCCACGACCGCGACCCGCGACCCGTCGGGAAGGTTCATCGCCCGCAGCGCACCGACCAGTCGCTGGACGCGTTCGCACAGCTCCGCGTGCGTCAGGCGATGCTCGCCGCACACAACCGCCGGCTGTCTACCTTCTACGCGCTTGGCACGCTCGAGCGGACCGGCGAACGTCCGCGTCATCCCCGCCAGGCTCGGCAGCGACCGAAGCGTTCCGGACATCGGTGACGGGTCAGCCGGTTCGCGCCGGCTGCTTGGAGAGGAACGCCGACACACGCTCCTCGTATGCGGGGTGCTCGCTCGCCGCCTGCTGAAGCTGACGTTCGAGCTCGAGCTGCTCGCCGAGCGACACTTCGAGCGCGCTTCTGAGCAGGCGTTTGGTCATCGCCACCGCGTTCCCGGGCGAAGCAGCCAGTTCCCTGGCTTGCTCACGTGCCCGATCCAAGACGGCATCCGGGGCGACCACCTCGTTGACCAGACCCCACTCGAGCGCCTCGGCGGCAGTGAGCCTCCTGCACGAGGTAATCCACTCGAACGCCCGCGCGTAGCCGATCAGGCGAGGTGCGAACCACGACATGCCCGAGTCCGGAACGAGCCCGATCGATGCGAAAGCGGGCACGAAGCTCGCCTTCTCCGAGGCGATCCGCAGGTCGCAGGCCATTGCGAGGCCCACACCCGCCCCGGCGGCAACACCGTTGACCGCCGCGATCACTGGTTTGCGCAGCTCTACGAGACCGCGGATGTTCGGGTTGTAAAGACGCGCGAGGCGCTCGCCGATGGACATGTCCTGGCCCTGCAGTTCGGCGAGGTCCTGTCCGGCGCAGAACGCCCGGCCAGCCCCGGTGATCACCACCGCGCGGATCTCCTCGCGGCGTGCCTGCTTGAGCGCCTTGGCAAGCTCCTCGTGAAGCTCGACCGTGAATGAGTTGAGTGAGTCAGGACGCGCCAGCGTCAGCTCGAGTACCCCGTCGGTCTGCGCTACCTCCAGGACCACTGCGGCCTCCTTCGCTGGCTGAAAGCGGACAGTCCCTCCTGGGCATCCTCGGAGGCGAACGCGAGGTACAGCGACTTGCGCTCGAAAGCCAGCCC
>CATPAX010000036.1 GCA_955652215.1 uncultured Solirubrobacteraceae bacterium
CTCATTCCCTCGTCGATGTCCTCGCGGGAGGCAAACCCGTCTTCGTACATCCGCACCGCCGCCATCAAGTACGGGACCAGCAACATGTTGACGATGAACCCCGAGCGATCTTTGGTCCGGATCGGGCGCTTGCCGATGTCGGCGGCGAACTCCTCGGCTGCCGCGACAGTCTCCTCGGCGGTGTCAAGTCCAACCACGATCTCGACCAGTCTCATCGACGGCACCGGCGAGAAGAAGTGGATGCCGATAACGCGATCAGGCCGACCTGTGGCCGACGCGAGCTGGGCGATCGGGATTGAGGACGTGTTCGAGGCCAGGAACCGGGCGTCCGGCAAGCGCTCGTCGAGATCGGCGAACAGCTTCGTCTTCAGGCCCACGTCCTCGCTGACCGCCTCGATCACCGCGTCAGCGCCCTGGAGGTCCTCTGCGCGCGTCGTCACGACGACGTGATCGAGTACGGAGTCCGCTTCCTCGCGGGTCAGCTTTCCTCGCCCCACCGCTCTGACGAGCGATTCGGTCATCCGTTCGCGCGAGCGGGCGAGCGGCTCCTCGCGGGGCTCGTAAAGCAGCACATGCTTGCCGGACTGCGCGGCTGCCTCTGCGATACCCGAGCCCATGAAGCCCGCGCCGACGACGCCGAGCACCGAGACGCTCATGTCACCGAGCGGCGGTTCCGCTCGCAGCCGGGTGCCTGAGCGTGTCTAGCGACTTTCGCAGCGAGTCAAATATCCGCTCGATCTGCTCGGGCTCGATCACGAACGCCGGGGAGATCTGCACGCCGGCCTGGCCGAGCGCCCGAGTGAGCACTCCCTGCTCGCGGCAGGCGAGAACGAGCTCGGTGGCGAGGCCCTCGTTGGCCGCAACCGCATCTGCCGCCAGGTCGACGGCACACAGCAAGCCGGCGACCCGTGCCTCGCCGACGAGTGGATGATCGAGCAGTCCGCGGGCCGCTTCCGCGAGCACCGGCTCCAGACGCTGCACCCGCTCGCCGAGACCCTCGGAGTCGATGATCTGCAGGTTCGCGAGGGCCGCCGCGCAGGCGCCGGCGTGCCCGGAGTAGGTATAGCCGTGACGGAACCAGCGGCCCTCCCCTTCCCAGAACGGATCCTTGACCCGCTGTGAGGCGATCACGCCACCGAGAGGCATGTAGCCAGAGGTAACTCCCTTGGCGAACGTGATCAGATCGGGGGTGAACCCGTAGCGCTCGCAGCCAAAGCCGCATCCGAGCCGCCCGAAGCCGGAGATCACCTCGTCGGAGATCAGCAGGATCTCGTGGCGGCGGCACAACTCGGCGACGCCGGACCAGTAACCATCTGGCGGGGGCACCACTCCCCCCGCGCCGATCACCGGCTCACCGATGAACGCGCCGACGTTCTCGGGACCGATCCGCTCGAACTCGCGCTGCACCGAAGCCACCGAGTCCTCGTGCACGTGTGCGACTTCGGGGACCATGTCGCCGAACGTCTCCCGGTTAGCGGCGATCCCGGCAAGACTGGTGCCGTAGGCATGCATCCCGTGGTAGGCGCGCGGTCGGCCGACGATCACGCGCCGGTGGGGCTGACCCATCGCGCTCCAGTACGAGCGCACGAGCTTTGCGGCCGTCTCGACGGCGTCCGACCCGCCAGAGGTCAGAAACACTGCGGCATCGGGGAACGGTGCGCGCCGCGCGATCTCGCCCGCAGCCTCGAGCGTCGTGTCGGTGGTGTAAGGGCCGAAGGTCGAGTAGGCGGGCAGCCTCGTGAGCTGGCGCGCAACGGCGTCGACGATCTCGCTGCGGCCATATCCGACGTTGCAGAACCACAGTGCCGCGGTCGCATCGAGGTATGTCCTGCCGGAGCTGTCGGTCACCTCGCAGCCGCGCCCGGACACGACCACGAACTCGCTGCGCGAGACGCTCGCCATGTTCGCGAACGGGTGCCAGTAGGGCGTCTGAGAGCGGCCGTTGCTCGGATGTGATGACCCGTCGGGCAGGGGTTGGCCAGTGGATGAAGGCTGGTCACTCATGGCTGATGCGGAGGCTACATCGATAAGCCGGCGGACGGCTTTCAGGCCGGTCGCGGCGCTCACGCGGTCGAGCGCGACGCGCGCTCACTCGCGACCGCGGGTAGAGCTCACGCCCTCCTCGGGCTCGCCCGAGCCAGCGGGCTCCTCCTCGTCTTCGGGCTCCTCCTCGGTGCAGCCTCGACCGCGGCGAGGATCACCTTGCGCACATCGATTCGCCTACGCATGGCTAGTGGCCACCAGTCGATCGCCGAGGGCCCCGCGAGCCGCCCGAGGCGCGGCCCCTCGATGCCGCCGATCGCGCACGGCCGGAACCGGAGTGTCCTGCCGATTGTCTCCCGCGAGTACGACCGCCGGACCGCGAGGACCCGCCGCTGCGCGCGTTAGGACACGAGCTGTTGCCTGCCGTCCCGCGTAGGTCGTCAACGTTCCCGAACTCTCGGTCCTGGTCGTATCCGCGCGGATGCTTCTCGACGACTTCACCGTCCTCGATCACCCCGCGCCAGGCGCCCGGCTTGTGCTCGAGCATCTCGCTGAAAGCCTTGCAATGCAGGTCGCCGCGCGCGGCGCGCTTGACGAACCTCATTCCACGCGCGGCTTTCTCGAGCGGGCCACCTGCTCGATATCAAGGAACAGGTCGATCCTGGTCAGGCGCGGCCCGAGCTCGTGGAAGCTGACCAGCCCGGCATGGGTTATCCCGTCGGCGACGCGCCACTTGACCCGCTCGTTTGGTCGCTGCGTCTCACTCTTGGCGATGAACTCCTTGTTCTTGCCCCAGATCTTGATCGTGAACGCAACGGTCGTCTCGTCCTCCTGGGTGACCTGCCGTCGAGCAAAGCCTCCTCCCTCATCCCGTTTTCGACCTGTGGCCTACGCGGGGCCAGGAACTGAAACCGACGCGACCGCGCGCTCAGCCCGCCTCCTCCCCGCCCTGCGCGACCCACAGCGCAAATGCCGCGATCGAGGTGGCGTCCGATAACGCCCCGGGAAGCTCGGACAGGGGCAGAGTGCGGACGGTCAGTTGCTCATCGGGATCGGGAACGCCCGGCGAGGTCTGGAGCTCACGCGCCTCGAACACCTCCACGCGCTCGGTCGAATAGGCCGGGGCAGCCCAGAAAGCCCCGAGGGCTCGCCATCGTGCGGCGCCCAGCGAGCACTCTTCGGCCAATTCGCGTGTGGCGCAGGCGAGCCCGTCTTCGCCGTCCTCGATGCACCCGGCGGGGAGCTCCACGGTCACCCCGTTTGCTCCGGGCCTGGGCTGCTCGACCACGACGAGCCCGCCCTCCACCACTGCGACGATCACGACCGAGGGCGGATGCGCAATCACGGGTGCCGCCGTTTCAACGTGCGGCGGCCCGCTCGGCGGCGAGCCGGCCGAGCGCGATCAGGTGTTGCCTTGCCCCGCCAAGCATCGCGATGTCGAGCTGAGCACGCTTGTAGAGCCAGTGAACGTCCGCCTCCCACGTGAAGCCGATACCGCCGTGCGCCTGGATCGCGCCGCCGGTCACGATCCTCCCCGCCTGGGCAGCTGCAGCGGCTGCGAGCGCAGAGGCCTCGGGCAGCCGCTCCGGGTCCGCGTCGGCCGCCCAGGCGGCGAAGTACGCGGCCGAACGAGCGCTCTCGGTGCAGAGGAGCATCTCCGCGCAACGGTGGGAGACCGCCTGGAACGACCCCACCGGCACCCCGAACTGCGTGCGCTCCTTCACGAACGCCACTGTCATGTCGAGCGCACGACGGCACACCCCGACGAGCTCTGCGGAAATCGCCGCCCGCACGCGGTGGGCCGCTCCGTCGGCGAGCGGCTCCCCTTCCCCGCCGACCGCCGCATATCGCCGCGTTGGGTCGATCGATCGCAGCGGCTCGGTCTGGGGAGCGGGAACCAGCTCCGCCTGATCACCGTCGATCGCGATCGCGACGATCGCCCTGTCCGCGTCCGCCGCCAGCTCGCGCGTGCCGATGCCGGCGCCCACGTCGCCACCGGCTAGCGCCGGTAGCCACACCGCTCGCTGCTCGTCGTTGCCGCAGGACTGGATCACGGCCGCGGCGACCGCGGTCGAGGGCAGCGCGGTGGCGGCGCACGCGTATCCGAGCTCCTCGAGCAACACGGCAAGCTCAACCGCTCCAAGCCCCTGGCCGCCGTATTCCTCGCCCACCGCGATGCCCGGCCAGCCGAGCGCGACGATCTCGCGCCACAGCGAGTCGTCGTACTCGCCGTGCTCAGCTATCTGATGGAGCACCGAAATGGGTGCTCGTGCAGCCAGCATCTCCCTGGCAACGAGTGCGATCTCCTTCTGCTCGTCGGTCAGCTCGAATCGCACTCAGCGAGCCCGTGGCAAGCCGAGCACGCGCTCGGCAACGATGTTCTTGAGCACTTCCGTGGTCCCGCCCTCGATCGAATTCCCGCGAGCGCGCAGGAGCTCGTAGGACCACTTGTCGTCTGCGCGCAGCGCACTGGGCCCCAGCAGATCGACCGCAAGCTCCGTGAGCTCCTGGTTGGTCTGTGACCACATCCACTTGATGAGCGAGCCCTCGGGCCCCGGCTGCCCGTAGCGCTCGATTGCGCTCAGGCCGCGATAGGCAGTCAGCCGCAGCAGCTCGGTGCGCAGATGCAGCTCGCCGAGGCGCTCCGCGACGCCCGGATCATCGAGCAGTCCGGCAGCCTGCGCCTCGTGCATCAGCCTGTCCAGGAACTGCCGGAGCCGGACCTGGAGGAAGAAGGCGAGACCGGCGCGTTCGTTCATCAGCGTCGTCAATGCCACTTTCCAGCCGTTACCGATCCCGCCGAGCAGATTCGCCTCCGCCACCCGCGCACCGTCGATGAACAGCTCGTTGAACTCCGACTCTCCCGTGATCTGCCGAAGCGGACGTACCTGCACGGCCTCCTGCTCCATGTCGAGCAGGAAGTAGCTGAGGCCCTTGTGCTTCGGTGCTCCGGGGTCGGTCCGCGCGAGCAGCATGCACCACTTCGAGTACTGCGCGCCGCTGGTCCACACCTTCTGCCCGGACACCAGCCAGCCATCCCCGTCCCTCACGCCGCGGGTCTTGAGGCTGGCTAGGTCGGAGCCCGCGTCCGGCTCGGAGAACCCCTGGCACCAGATCTCCTCGGCGGTCAAGATCGGCGCTAGGAAGCGATCCTTCTGCTCGGCTGTACCCCAGGTCATGATCGTCGGCCCTGCGAGCAATAGTCCAAGCACATTCGCCGGTAGCGGCGATCGGGACCGCGCGAGCTCCTCGAAGAAGATCGCCGACTCCGTGATCGTCGCTCCCCGGCCGCCGTACTCGGGCGGCCAATGGACCGCCGCCCATCCCCCGTCCGCAAGCGCTCGCTGAAACCGACGCCTCCAGGCGTAGTTCGCATCCTCATCCCCTTGGGGCTCCGGCCCTGGATCGTGGCTTGACAGCCACCCGCGCAGCTCGTCGCGGAACGCGAGCTCGCGCTCGCTGAAGGTCAGATCCACTAGGCGACAGGCCTCGTGCGCACCGGACGATTCTATGCGCGAGCTGCGATCCTGCCCCTCGACACGATGCGTCAGCTAACCGTGCTCGACCAGCAGATCCTGGCCCTCGAAGACTCGCGGCATTACGGACACGTGGGGGGTCTGGCGATCCTCGATCCGGCGACCGCGCCCGGCGGAGAGTTGACGATCCTCGGTATCCAGCGGCTGATCGCGGAGCGTCTATCACCGACGGCATGGGCCTCAACATCACTGTCATGAGCTACCGCGGCCGGCTTGCCTTCGGGATCGTCGCGGACCGCGATCAGGTTCCGGACACCTGGATGCTCGTCGAGTGGCTCGCCGAGGCGCTCGAGGAGCTTCGCTCCGGCGTGCGGCCGGCGGAGCAGGAGAACGTTGCCGGAGCACGCGAGGATGCCTGAGTTGTTCTGTGAGGTCGGGAGGGGCATCACGCTCTGCTACGAGACGTTCGGCGCAGAGGGCGACCCGCCGGTCGTCCTGATCATGGGCCTGGGCACCCAGATGATCGCCTGGCCCGACGAATTCTGCGAGCAGCTTGTCGGCGAGGGCTTTCAGGTCATTCGGTTCGACAACCGCGACTGTGGTCGATCGACGCATGTCAGCGGCCGGCCACCGACGCTGAAGCAGTTGCTGCGACGCAGAATCGAGTCTGTCCACTACACGCTGAGCGACATGGCCCAGGACACCGCCTTTTTGCTGACCGAGCTCGATCTCGCGCCCGCGCATATCGTCGGCGCCTCGATGGGCGGTATGATCGCCCAGATGCTCGCGGCCGAGCATCCCGGGCTGGTGCGCTCACTCGTCTCGATCATGTCCAACACGGGGGCCCGCCGGTCCGGGCAGCCCACCCTCAGCGTCTACCGCCTCCTAATCGCAAGGCCGCCGCGCGACCGGGATGCGTTCATCGACTATCTGACCCGCGTGTCCGCGGCGATTGGCTCGAAGGGCTTCCCGCGCGATCCCGACCGGACTCGCGACCTCGCTGGCCGGAGCTTTGACCGCGGTGCCGATGCGGCCGGGACAGGACGGCAGCTCGGCGCGATCCTTGCCTCCGGCGACCGCACCAGCCAGCTGCGATCGATCGCCGCACCAACGCTCGTGATCCACGGATCAAGAGACCCGATGGTGAATCGCTCGGGCGGGGTCGCCACCGCAAAGGCCATTCCGGGCGCGCGCCTCGATATCGTGGAGGGAATGGGCCACGACCTTCCGGAGGGTGCCTGGCCGCAGCTGGTGCAGGCCATAACCGGGCACGCACGGGCCGTCGACGCCGCGCGCGAGCTCCAGCCGCGTCACGCCGACGCTCGCGACGAGTAACGGTCCGGGGGCGCTTTGCGGTTCGTCATCGTTGGCGGCGGGATCCTCGGGCTCGCGAGCGCCCAGAGGCTGAACAGCGCGGTGCCGGGCGCCGAGGTCACGGTGCTCGAGAAGGAACGCGCGGTCGGCCTGCATCAGAGCTCGCGCAACAGTGGCGTCGCGCATGCCGGCCTTTACTACGCGCCCGGATCGCTGAAGGCACGGCTGTGTCGCCGCGGAATCTCTCTGCTTCGCAGCTACTGC
>CATPAX010000037.1 GCA_955652215.1 uncultured Solirubrobacteraceae bacterium
CACGACGCAGTGAGTTCATGCGCGTCGTGCCCAGCTGCCGCTGCCTGATCACGCCCGCCTCACGCAGCACCTTGAAGTGATGAGTGCAGGTCGACTTGGTGACGGGGAGGTCGATGCTCTTGCAGTTGTGCTCGCCGCCGGCCGCGAGCGTGAATGCGATCTGCAGACGCATCGGGTCGCTCAACGCGTGGAGCACGGCAGCAAGCTCGATCTCCTCGGCCTCCGGGTGCCGGAGGGGCTCCGGATCGCGGACCTCCGTATCGGCGAGTAGCGCAGCGTGTGAGGCGTCTGGCTCGGGCGTCGTGAGTGCCATGTCTCCTCTCATTGTACGACGTTTATCGTACTTATGTTACGATGTACGACGACTATCGTACCGCCGCGCACGGAAAGGAGGATGGATGGGAGAGCAGACCAGCAGTCAGCCACACCGGCACCTGCGCGCCACCCTCCTCCTCGCGTGCCTGGCGCAGTTCATGGTGATCCTCGACGTCTCGGTCGTCAACGTCGCATTGCCCTCGATCCATAACGCGCTCCGGTTCTCCGAGCAGAACCTGCAGTGGGTGGTCAACGCCTACACCGTCACGTTCGCGGGCTTCTTGCTGCTGGGAGGAAGGGCGGCCGATCTGCTCGGCCGCCGACGCGTATTCGTCGCTGGGCTGGGTCTGTTCGCGCTCGCCTCGCTGGCCGGTGGCCTCGCCACTTCCCAGGGGATGCTGATCGCAGCCCGCGCCGCACAGGGTCTGGGAGGCGCTGTTATCGCCCCGGCATCGCTCTCGATCATCACTACGACCTTCAGCGAGGGTCCGGCGCGCAACCGCGCGATTGGCATCTGGGGCGCGATGGGCGGCGCCGGCGGCGCGGCCGGTGTGCTCCTCGGCGGCGTGCTGACCGATCTGCTCGGATGGCGCTGGATTCTCTTCATAAACGTCCCGATCGGCGTATGCGCAGCGTTGCTCGCGCATCGCTTGATCGCCGAGGGCAGGGCTACAGGTCCGAAGCGGAGCTTCGACCTCCCGGGAGCGCTCGCTGCCACAGTTGGCCTGTCGCTGCTCGTGCTCGGCATCGTCCGCACGGACACCACCGGCTGGGGATCTCCCCAGACACTCGCATTGCTGGCGTCAGGCGTGGTCGTGATGATCGGATTCATCGCCATCGAGGGGCGCTTCGCCGAGGCGCCGCTGATGCCGCTTCGGATCGTCAGGTCCCGGACGCTGGGCTCCGCCAACGTCGTCGTGATGCTGCTCGGCGGTGCAACCTTCGGAATGTGGTTCTTCCTGTCGCTGTACCTCCAGCAGGTCCAGGGCTACTCCCCCGTCAGAACCGGCCTTGCGTTCCTGCCGATGACGCTCTGCATCGTCGCCTGCTCGACGATCGCCTCCCGCCTGGTCGCACGGATCGGCGCGAAGCCGCTGCTCGTGTTCGGGATGGTTATCGAGACGATCGGCCTGATCCTCTTGACCCGCCTGTCCGCGGGCGGTACTTATCTGGGAGAGGTCCTGATCCCCTCGCTGCTGACGGCGATCGGCATCGGCCTGTCGTTCGTGCCCTCGACGATCTCCGCGGTCGCCGGCGTCGCACAGCGCGAGGCCGGTCTCGCCTCCGGGCTTGTCAACACCTCGCGCCTGGTCGGCGGCGCCCTTGGGCTCGCGATTCTCGCGGCGGTCGCCGCGGCGCGGACCAGCGCCGACCTGCGCCATGGAGCGAGAGCTGCTAACGCGGCGCACGTAGCACTGACGGGTGGCTTCGAGCTCGCCTTCGTCGTGGCCGCGGCGTTCGCCGCGGTGGGGGTGCTGGTTGCGCTCTTCGGGCTCCCCCGGGTCTCGGCCAGAGAAGCGGCCGCGCACCGGCGAGTGGTAGCCGAGAGCGTCTGAGCGCCTCGGAGGACCGTCGCGCTCAGGATGCACGAGAATCCCGCCGGATGCGCGTCGCCGTCGTCGACATCGGCAGCAACTCAACCCGGCTCCTCGTGGCTGAGCTCGAGGACGGCCGCGTCACAGCGGAACTCGCTCGCCGCACCACCGTCACGCGACTGGGCGACGGAGTCGACGCATCCGGAAACCTGAGCGAGGAGGCGATGGAGCGCGTCTATCGCACGCTCGAGGAGTACCGCGGCGTTATTGAGGGCCACGACGTCGACACCGGACTCGCGGTGCTGACCAGTGCCGTCCGCGACGCGGGCAACGGCGAGCAGTTCGCGAGCACGGTCGAGAACCGCTACCAGCTGACTCCGCACATCCTGACGGGAGACCAGGAGGCTGCCCTGACGTTTCTCGGCGCCACGAGCCAGCGCAGTCCAGAGGATCGGACGCCGATACTCGTGATCGACATCGGCGGCGGCTCGACGGAGTTCGTTATCGGCGTGGGCCGCGAGCCTTCGTTCAACGTCTCAAACCAGGCGGGCGTAGTGCGCCAGACCGAGCGCCATATCGATCACGACCCGCCTGAGCGGTCAGAGCTCGAGGCAATCGCGGATGATGTACGGGCGATTTTCGAGCGGGGCGTACCCGAGGAGCACCGGCGTGCGGTGCGCCACGCGATCGCTGTCGCCGGGACGGCCACTTCACTTGCGGCAATCGCTCAGGAGCTCGATCCGTACGACTCGGAGAAAGTCCACGGCTACGTGATTGACGTGGCGGAATGCGAGCAGATCCTCGACCGCCTGGCGAGCATGCCGCTCGATCAGCGGCGCGAGGTGCCGGGGCTGCACCCCGACCGCGCGCCGACGATCGTTGCCGGCGCGGTGATCCTGATCGAGGCGCTGAGGTTCTTCGGCCTCGACCAGGTCGAGATCTCAGAGCACGACATCCTGCGCGGGGCAGCCCTCGGCCTAACTTAGTGCTCCTCTCCTTAGATACGGCGACACGGAGAGGGGCCGCCGGCCCCTGCCCGGCGGATTTGATTCACGAGACCGAGGGATGGCGGGTCGAGCACTGTGTCGGGCCACTAGGGGTCGGCACGCTCCTGCTCAAGCCCAAGCGCCACGTGACCAGGGTGTCCGAGCTGACCGAGGCGGAGAGCCTCGAGGTTGGTCCGCTGCTCCAGCAGTCGGCTGCCGTTGTCGATGAGCTGGTGGCGCCCGAGCAGGTATACGTGTGCCTGTGGTCGCACGCGGGCGGCACGCCTGCGCACATCCACTACGTCGTGCAGCCGGCGAGCAGAGAGCTGATGGACCGCTACGGCGTCTACGGTCCAGCGCTGCAGCTGGCGATGTTCAAGAGCGAGGCGTCACCTCCAGAGGCCCCGGTGGAGGTCTTCGCCGAGCCCGCCCGGGCGCTGTTCGAACCCTAGACGGAAAATCCTATTGGACGAATGTACGATTGCCGTGGTACGGTCCACCTTGCATCATGCAGGTCGGGCTAGTTTATCTAGCCCTAACATAGGCTCGGGCGAAGCCGCAGACATCGGCGCCTCCCGCCGTCCGAGCCAACTAAAAAGGCCCTTTCTGGCACGTACCCCTGCCCGTCCCGATTGGGCCAACCTGGATCGGAAGCCGCCCGCCGAAACGCGGGCGGTTTTCGTTGTGCTCAGCGCGGTGGTACCTGCGGCGCCATCCTCCCTCCGGCGGTAGTAACTCCGGCGCCACCGTCCCTCCAGCCCGGTCGCAACTCCGGCGTTGGGTCTGAGGGCGCCCGAGCGCCCGCAACGCCGAGGCTTATGCGAGGTTCGACCGCCTGGGATAGGCCACGCTCGGGTCGGTCAACACGTTGACCACAGACGGTTTCCCTGCCTCAAAGGCGCGGATCAGCGCGGGGCGAAGTTCCCTGGGGGTGCGGACGAGCTCGCCCTCGCAGCCGAGCGCCTTTGCCACCACGTCGTAGCGGGTCTCGGGGCGCAGGTCGGCAGCGACCGAGTAGCCGTAGAGGAACTCCATCGGATGCTTCTCCAGGCCCCAGATCCCGTTATTGCCGATCACCGCAACGACAGCGACACCGTGGCGGGCGAGGGTGTCGAACTCCATCCCGGAGAAGCCGAACGCCCCATCGCCGAGCAGCAGCACCGTCTGGCGCTCCGGATGAGTGAGCTTCGCGGCAAGCGCATAACCGGGGCCGGACCCGAGGCAGCCGTATGGGCCTGGATCAAGCCAGCAACCCGGAGTGAATGAGTCGACCACGCGCCCGGCATAGGACACGAAGTCGCCACCATCGCCGATCACGATTGCGTCGCGGTCGAGCAGCTGCGAGAGCTCGCCGTAAACCCGCATCGGATGAAGCGGAGCACGCGGGTCGCGCAGCTCCGGCTCCTCCGCGCCGCGCTTCTCGCGCTCGGCATCCCGGAGCAAGGCGATCCATGCCTGGCGATCGAAATGGTGCGCTCCGGGCGCGGACTGGCGTAGCGCGTCGAGGGTCGCCGGCAGCGCGCCATACAGCTCGGCGGCGACCTCGCGGGGATATGCCCGCTCGGGCTCGGCCACGTCGATCGACACGACCTTCGTGTCGGGTCCGAACGCGGCGCCAAACCCGAGGCGAAAGTCAAGCGGTGCGCCGATCACCAGCGCCACGTCCGCGCCCGAGAGGGCCTGGCTGCGGACCCGCGACAGGTACAGCTCGTGATCGGCGGGCACGCACCCGCGCGCCAGGCCGTTGACGAGCACCGGGATACGGAGCTCCTCGATCAGCGCGACAAGCGCCTCCTCCCCCCGCCCCCAGTAGAGCCCGGTCCC
>CATPAX010000038.1 GCA_955652215.1 uncultured Solirubrobacteraceae bacterium
CTCGAGCTCGGTGCGCTCGGAGGCGACGCCTGAAGCCTCGGTCGCGCCGGCGCTCGCCGGTCGCCTAAGCGGCGCGGTCACGAACACGACGACCCCCGCAAGGATCGCGAGCACTATCAAGAACTGGACCATGAGGGGCTACGCGCGCTCGCCTGCGGGCACCGGCGGTGGGGTGTTGCGACGGACAACCGGCTCGCGCACCCGGCGCACTCGGCGCCACGCCAGCGCCGGGAAGGGCCACAGTGCGATCAGGCCGCCGCCGGCGATGTTCAGCGTCCCGATCCAGATCCAGGTCACGAGCGGTGAGACGATCAGCAGGATCGTGTTGATCACGAACGAGATCGCGAACAAGACAGTCAACCGATTCAGGTTGCGCTCGACGAGCGAGCCGCCGCCCAGCGGCCCCGCTCCGCTCCCCACGCCGAAAGCCCCGGATAACCCGGCGTCCTTGCCCGAGTGCATCAGTACCAGGAAGATCAGCATTACCGACAGGAACACCTGGAGGATGTCGAGGATCGTCGTCATGACCGGGACGATGGTAGCCGCTCGCCGGGCGCGCCAACTCGATCGAGCTCCCGCAGGATGTCGAGCGCCTCGGCGCGCAGGGTGCCGTCGATCGCCTGGAAATCCTCGTCCGAGAGCTTGCCGGTCCGCCGGTCGAGCTCCGCATCGCGAATCTCGCGATATTTGGCCTGACGGGCCGCCTCGAGCTCGGTGCGCTCGGAGGCGACGCCTGAAGCCTCGGTCGCGCCGGCGCTCGCCGGTCGCCTAAGCGGCGCGGTCACGAACACGACGACCGCCGCAAGGATTGCCAGCACTATCAAGAACTGGACCATGAAAGGCTACGCGCGCTCGCCTGCGGGCACCGGCGGGGGGGTATTGCGACGGACAACCGGCTCGCGCACTCGGCGCACCCGGCGCCACGCCAGCGCCGGGAAGGGCCACAGTGCGATCAGGCCGCCGCCGGCGATGATCAGCGTCCCGATCCAGATCCAGGTCACGAGCGGTGAGACGATCAGCAGGAACTGGACCGGGAAGGGATGGGTCGCGTAGCGCGCGGCGATCTCGGCGATCGCCACGTCCCGCAGCTGCCACAGCTGGGCCAGCTCCGGCGCACGCTTCGCCGGCGGAAGACTTTCCGCTTTGCTCAGCGCGGCTTGGAAGACCCGATCGCCTTGAGCGATGTATGGCTGCAGGGGCGGCAGGTTGGCGGGATTTACCACCGTCCAGATGTCGCTGAAGGCGCCGGCGCGCAGACCAACATTGCTGTCGGCCTCCCCGTTGAAAAACCGCCCCACGGGCCCGAGGGTCGGATCCTGGGCCGGGTAGTAGCCGCGCGAGGTGTCGAGCGTGGCGACGTGACTGCGGCCCCGATAGACCGCCAGGATCGCTCCGAACGAAAGCTTCTGGGAGGTGGCCGATTCCGTGGCTCGGACGTAGCGGACCGTCAGGCCATCGATTCGCGCCGATTGGCCCGGCCCAAGGGTGACGTAGCGGGAGTGTTGGAACGACGACGAGGCCGCCACGCCGATCAGCAGCACCGCGAGGCCAGCATGTGCGATGTAGCCGCCGTAGCGACGGCGGTTACGGCGGATCAACTGCGTGAAGGCCAGCGGGAGCGGGTCATGGGTCATCGCCCGCCGTGCCGCTGTCCCGCGCCAGAGCTCCTGGGCGACGGTGGCGAGCACGAACGCGCCGAGCGCGAACATCGCCAGCGCGAGCGGCCGCGTCCCGGCATTGGTCGCGATCAGCAGGATCACCAGCGTGACGATCCCGGTCGCCACAGGAAAGCTGAAGCTCCCGCGTAGGTTCCGGGCCGTTACTCGCCGCCAGGCGATGATCGGTCCGATCCCGGAGAGCCCGACGAGCACGAGCGCGAGCGGAACGACGAACGGGCGGAACGCGGGTGGGCCGACCGACACCTTGGTGCCGGTGATCGCCTCTGAGATCAGCGGGAAGAACGTCACCCAGAAGATCACGAACACCATCGCAACGAGCACCATGTTCTGGAACAGGAACACAGCCTCGCGTGAGAGCAGGGAGTCGATCTGAGCCTCGGAGCGAAGTCGCTCCCGGCGCCAGATGATCAGCCCGATCGCCGAACCGACCATCGCTGCGATCAAGATCACGAACGGCACCCCGAGCGTCGACGCGCCGAACGCATGGATCGAGTCGAGGACGCCGGAGCGGACGAGGAACGTGCCGAGGATCGCGAGCGTCCCGCTGGCCAGGACCAGCGAGGCATTCCAGATCTTCAGCATCCCCCGCTTCTCCTGGATCATGATCGAGTGGATGAATGCGGTGGTGCACAGCCATGGCATCAAGGCGGCGTTTTCGACTGCGTCCCAGGCCCAGTAGCCGCCCCAGCCAAGCTCGGTGTAGGACCACCTGGCGCCGAGCACGATCCCGACCCCGAGGAACAGCCACGCGGCCAGCGCGAACCGGCGAGTCACCGAGATCCATTCGCTGCCCAGCTTGCCGGTGATGAGCGCGCCGACCGCGAACGCGAACGGGATCGTCAGCAGCGTGTAGCCCGAGTAGAGCATCGGCGGGTGGATCATCATGCTGGGGTGAAGCAGCAGCGGGTCCAGGCCGGAGCCCTCCACGGGCGGAGTCGTGGTGGTCGTGAACGGGTTGGCCAGGAACACCGCAAGCGAGCCGAAGAAACCGGCGAACACCAGCAGCACCGCGGTCGCGTACGGGGCTATCTCCCGCACCCGCCGTCGCGTCAGACCGAGCACGAGGCTCGACCACAGCGACAGGAGCCAGACCCACAGCAGCAACGAGCCCTCCTGAGAGGACCACGCGGCCGCAAGCTTGTAGAAGATCGGAGTGGTGGTCGACGAGTGGGCGGCGACGACGTTGAAGGAGAAGTCAGATCGCGCGAATGCGATCTCGAGGATCGCGAACGCCGCCGTCATCAGCATCGCCAGCGCGTACACGGCCCGCCGCCCGGAGTCGATGAAGTCCTGCCGGCCGCTACGGGCGCCGTACACCGAGGCGGCGACGCCGTACACGCACACCAGCAGCCCAAGGATCAGGAGCGCCCGACCGATCAGAGCCACGTCGTGTCCCGAGTCGTGAGTTCGCCGCGCGCCACTAGGTGCTGGCCTTGGCCTGGTACTTGGACGGGCACTTCGTGGTCAGCGAGTTTCCCTCGCCGATGAACGTCGAGCCACCTGGTCGGACCGTCACCAGCACCCCGCGGCCGGCGGCGAACGGGTCGGGAACGATTCCCGTGTACCTGACGGGGACCGAGACCTGGAGCTTTGGGTCGCGCACCCTGAAAACCAGAGCCGGCCCCTCGTGGCGCACCGATCCGACCAGCACCGTGCCCGCGAGGATGTAGGACTGTCCGGGTTGGGCGCGCTTGAGCAGCTGGCTTGCCGTCAGCTCCTGGTTGCCCGCTGTGAAGCTGACGTATACGAGTGCCGTGGCCAGCAGCAGCGCGGCTGTGAGCGCGACCGTCAGGCGAATCGCACGCTTTCGGGACGGATCCATGCCTGGCGCCATTCTCCCATACGCCGCTGGCGCGTCAGCCGCATCGAGCGTCTCCCGGCGCCGGAGTTAGCGTCGCGTTAGCACCCAGGAGATTGGCGCCAATAGGCGAAACAAATTTGTATTGCGAGCGTTTCCTCTCATGGACGTGAAAGTTGGACGCAAGCCAGGGGACCTGAAGCTCCGCCGCCGTGTAAGGCGCAGCGGACACGACCAGGATCGCCCGAACGGGCGCATCTCGGACCGGACCAGCCCGCGCATCGAACCGGCAGCGCCGCACCGGCGCCACGGCGGCCCTCCCGAGGACCACGCGCTCTACTCGTGCAGCTGTGGATTCGTGTTCAAGGCTGATGTATCCACATCGGTCGAGTGCCCCCACTGCGGCACCGGCCAAGCCTGGTAGCTACACCACCGTAGCCCCGCCCGAACCTGATTGAATGGGGGCGGGCAGGTACCCGAGGTCCGGAGGAGCGCGAATGAGGCGAGGTGTCGTCGGTGCGTGGATAGGCGTTCTCGCCGCGCTGGCTTGGTTTGCTTCTCCCGCCGCCGCCTCCTCGCGCTGCTGCGTCGATCATTTGCACTTCGCGGCCGGACCTTACCTCGTCACGCCTGGCGCCAACCTGATTCTGCTCGAGTACCAGAAGGTGCCGAAGCCCAATCAGGACGGCTACATGATCCGGGTCAAACCGGATCTTCGCTACGCGAAACGGTGGAACGGCCGGTGGGTGTGCTGCGGCGGGATCCCATTCGTCAGCCAGATTCATCTCCACCACGGCGTCTGGCTGAGCAACGGGCGCGCCGGCCAAGGCGAGGGAAACGGCTTTTACGGCGGGTTCTACCCCTTCATGGCCGTGGGCGAGGAGAAGACGATCTTCTCGATGCCGAGAGGCTACGGCTACCCGATCGCCGCTCGCGACTGGTGGGTCCTGAACTACATGATCCACAACCTCACGCCGAACCCGCACGAGGTGTACATCACCTACGACATGGAGTTCGTTCCGGCGAGCACGCCGCTGGCGAAGACGATCAGGCCCGTGCACCCTATCTGGATGGACGTCGAAGCGGGCCATCTCTATCCCGTCTTCAACGTCGCCCAGCACAGCGGTGGTGCCGGCTCCTTCACGTTCCCCGACATGGCGCGCAACCCCTACGGCCGTCAGGGGATCGCCGCGCCCCTGAACGAATTCAGGATTGACCACCCCGGGACATTGATCGGCACCGCCGGACACCTGCATCCTGGCGGCCTGTGGGACCAGCTCGATCTGATGCGCCCCGGGGCCTCTCCCCATCGCGCGGCGGTCCCCGGCCTCGTTCCCGGCTCGGTCCGGCTATTCCGCTCCTACGCCCATTACTTCGACAACCGCGGTCCGATCTCGTGGAACATGGCGATGGGCGCCACCGCCAGGGATTGGCGACCCGGGGTGAAGCTGGGCGACACGCTCCGAATCAGCGCGAACTACGACACGACGCGCGCCTCGTGGTACGAGGTGATGGGGATCATGGTCGTCTGGGAGGCCTGGAGCGACCAGACGGGGGTGAACCCGTTCACGCACCGGGTCGACCAGCGCGGCCACCTCACCCACGGCTATTACCCCGAGAACAACGACAACGGGGGTTACTACTCCCTCGGCCAGAGCTACGCGCACTACCGAACCTGCCACCCGAAGCAGGTCGTGATCAAGAAATTCTTCTACAGCCCCGGCAACGTTCCGGCGTTCGGCAGTCAGGCGTGCGTCCCGACGATCGTCAAGGGGCGCAGGCTGGAGTTCGTCAACGACGATGCTTCCGCGGCGCCTCCGGGGACGACCAATGGCGGCCTTGACAACATCCTCAATCCCGGCCCGTGGTACACGAAGTCGATCTTCCACAGCGTCACCTCGTGCAAGAACCCCTGTGGGCTCAACACCGGGATCTCCTACCCGCTGGCGAACGGCGCGGGCTTTGACTCCGCCCAGCTCGGCCCCGCCACCCCCGCGAGTGGCCAGCTCACGTGGAACACTCCCGCCACGCTCGCACCCGGGACCTACACGTTCTATTGCCGCATCCACCCCTGGATGCGCGGCGTCTTCAGAGTCGTCGGGTAGTTCCCTGGCGGACGCGGGGGCTAAACGGGCGCGGTGCCCGCTTCGGGCTCGTCCGCCGCGTCGGGCTCGTCCGACGCCTCCGGCTCGTCGGAGGCGTCCGAGCGACGGTCGGCCAAGACCACGAGCAGCGTCTCTGAGCCATCGCCGGGCTCGATCACGAGCTCGTCGACAAGCATCCCCAGCGGAGATCGAGGGCGCGCCGGCCCAGTGTCCTGCTCGAGGCGCGCTCCGCTACCCGTTCGCAGCGGGCCGACTCTCAGCTCCAGCTTGCCGTCACTCGCGCCGAGCGCGAACCCGATCCAGTCCGAGCCGGCGGAGCGCTCGGCATGGGCGGCGATTGCGTCGGCGATCAGATAGATGTCCGAGAAGCGATCGAACGAGAACCGCGCGCTGGCAGCCAGCGCCCTGGCCACTCGACCCATCACCCCGGCGAGCAGCGCGACCGGAGCGAGCGTCACGGAAACCTCGCCGGCCAGGTTTCCGGCAGCCGGGTCTCCCGGGCTCGGGAGCGCTTGCGAAGGCGCCGCAGGGCTCTCAGCACCGGCCGAGGCGAACTCCATACGCACCTCGGTTCCGCCGCCTTTCCCGCCGAGGACCTCGACCCGAGCTGAAAGCGCACTTATGACCGCGAGGCCGACCCCCATCCGCTCTTCGGATGAGACCACCTGCTGGAAACCCCGCCCATGGTCTCGGACCGTCACCCCGACTGTCGCCTCCTGGACGTCCAGGTGCACGGACAGCGGCCCCGGCTCCCCGTTGTAGGCGTGAACGACGACGTTGTTGCAGGCCTCGCTGACGGCGGTCTTCAGGTCGTCGAGCAATTCCGGCTCCAATCCGAGCGTGTCGGCGCTCGCCGCAAGCATCGCGCGCACGAGCGTCACGCACCCGGGACGGCTGTCCAGCTCGAGACGAACCTTTCCTTTGCGCTGCATCACATGTGAACCGTGGATGGACTTTCCCGATCATGCAGGCCGCCAAACGATGTCATAGCCATCTCGAACGCCAGCTCCTCCCAGTCCACCACCCGGTCGTATCCAACCTCAGCGTAGACCTTGTTGGATGTCGGGTTGGCTAGATCTGTGCTGAGGATGCAGGTTCGCGCGCCGCCCGCGAGCGCCATCCGGCTCGCCGCCGCCACGGCCGTGCCCGCGTAGCCCCGGCGGCGGTACTCCCGGGGGGTGAACACGGGGCCGACCCGAACCACGCCGGCGACGGCATGATTGAGGCCCACGAGCGACACCGGCCCGTTGTGGTCCCAGACATGCAGCAGCCCGTCGGTCATCCGCCCGTCCACCATCGACTCCGTCCGGGCGCCCACCACTTCCGCGTCCCGCGCGAACTCCTGCATCCACTCGATCATCAGCCCGCGCTCGTCCGGCGCAGGGGAGCGCAGGCGGCCGGGAGCGGGGCGCGGCAGGTCGCGAACCTCCCCGAGCTGGTGAACCGCCATCCGCCTGAGGGTTCGCGTGGAGCCTCTCGGTTCGACCGGCCCACGCTTGCGCGATCGCTCGGATGCTTTCCGGCGTCCCGGTCACAGGAACTCCCGCGCACGATCCGCGACCTTCCCGGGATCCCTGGTCACGATCACGCGCATCCACCGGATGATCGCCCACTCGGCGGCGTCGCGTTGCCACGAGACGTTCGCGCTGCCCTGGGCGCATGGTGTTGCGCTGGTAGGTTGCGCCGATGACCTCACTCCCAGAATCCGCCCTCAGAGTTCTCGTGTCCGCCGGACTCGCCCACCTGGTGACGATCGAACCCGACGGCAAACCGCAGGTCTCGATCGTGTGGGTC
>CATPAX010000039.1 GCA_955652215.1 uncultured Solirubrobacteraceae bacterium
CGAGGGCATCGAGCACGGCTATGAGCTGCCCGATCCGATGGAGAAGAACCTCTACCACCTCTCGCCCGATGACCGCAGGCGCCTCGGGATCGAGCAGCTTCCAGAGACCCTGGGCGAGGCGATCGAGCTGACGGCGGAGTCGGAGCTGGTGCTGAGGACGCTCGGCGAGCACATGTTCAATCGCTACATCGAGATCAAGCGCCAGGAGTGGGAGGACTATCGGGTGCAGGTCACCCAGTGGGAGCTCGACCGCTACCTGCCGGTCCTGTAGCCGGCCGCCGGCCTCCCCGATGAAGCGGGGAGGCCGGGACCGATTGCTGCGCCCCTACGACTGCGGCCTAGAACGGCCCAGGGCCGGGAGGACTCGAGTCAGTTGGCGGACTGGCGAGCTCGCACTGGCCAAGCCGCTTGCCCTCGACCGAGTTCGGTCCCGGGGTCCGCGGGTAAAGCGTCGCTTGGCCGAAGCTGGCCTCGGAGCTGTCCCACAGGTGCTGGGTGTTACCGAAGCAAGCGAGGTCGTCGCCGATGTGGTTCGAGAGGATCTCGATCGCGTCCGGATCCGCGAGATGGTTGTCCGTTAGCCGGACGCTCCCCCCGACTTGGGTCCGGGTGATGCCCAGCCAGCATGAGTGGTCGTCCCGGATGGTGATCGAGCCGGCGACCGTGCTGTCCTCGTAGGCGCTGTAGACCGGCGACATCGCCTTCGTTGCGAAGATCCCGGAGGGGACGCAGGTCAAGCCCCCGCCACCGCCGACCTGGACCACGCTGCCGCCGATCGTCGTGTTGTGAACGACCACGCCGAGCGGCTGCTGCTCGGTGATGCTGCCCCCGACCCGATCGGCGCTCGACAGCGTCGGGTTCATCTGGTTCGGGTCATCCTTGCACGGGAAGCTCTGGGGATCGCAACCCAGGAACAGCGTCGCCCCACGCTCGACGCGGATATTGCCCCTGACCTCGAGGCGCGAGTTAGCTTTGCCGTTTGTGACGTTGAGCGCGAAGATGGCCGCCAGGGCAGACCCCTCGCTGAGCGTGAGGCTGCCGTGAATGTGAACTGGACCGGAGTTCACGACGCACAGTCCCTTGACCAGTACGTCGCCCGAGTAATTGCCGGCCAGCACGCCCGGGTGACCGTCCGTGCTCTGGCAAACCTGCGTCGACGCAGCCGAAGCCACGCCCGGGCTGAGCAGCATTGCGGCCACGGCCGCTCCACCGCACAGCGACGGTAAGAACCTTCTGTACATGACAACCCTTTCTGAACCCCCGCAAGGGGTCGTATGTTCGGCGACCCGGTCCCCGTCGCCCCACGCCCCTGTGCCGTACGGCACTGGACCGTCTGACCCTACTCCATTTAGGGAGGGATATGTGGTTTTTGTGTAATTTGGCCGAGTGCTCGGCCGGCCGGCCGCTTACAACGCGGCCGCAAGCTCCTCCGGAGTCCTCACCGGGGCCTGGCACACGAAGCGCTCACACACGTACGCGGCCGCGCGGCCGTCGAGCGTGGTCCGCCCGGCGAGCAGCGGCACTCCATCGGCAGGGCCCCCGGCGAGCACGAGATGGGGGCGCAGAGCGCCGCGGACCGCCTTCACAAGCGCCGCGGACTCCTCGGCCGGGCCCACGATCGCAACCTCCTTGACCGGCGCCAGATAGAAGTCGATCGCCCGCAGCAGGTGGCCGAACGCAAGCGGCTGGCGCATCGCCAGCGGATGCATCAGGCGCAGCACTCCGAGTGCCTGCTTCTCGTAGCTGCTCTCTCCCGAGAGCAGCGCGAGCCGCAGCAGCCCGAAAGCCGCAGCCGAGCTGCCGGAGGGGATCGGCGAGTCTTCGAGGTCCTTGCGCCGCGCGGGTAGCTCCTCGTGATCGGACGCGGTCGTAAAGAAACCGCCCCGCCGCTGATCTGAGAAGCGCGCGATCATCGTCTCGGCCAGTCCGACCGCCTCGTGGTACCAGCGGGGATCGAAGGTGCTCTCGTAGAGCGTCAGCATCGCTTCGATCAGGAACGCGTGATCCTCGAGGTAGGCGTCGAGCCGTCCCCGCCCGTCCTTCCAGGTGCGAAGTAGCCGCCCGCCAGGACCTCGCAGCTCGCTGACCAGGAACGAGGCGCAGCCCACCGCCGCGTCGAGGTACTCCGAGCGCTCGAGCACCGCGCCCGCGTCGGCCAGCGCCGAGATCATCAGCGCATTCCAGGAGGTCAGCCGCTTATCGTCGAGGCCCGGGCGCACACGATGGGAGCGCGCCTCAAGCAGCATCGCCCGGATCTCGGGAAGGCGATCCGGTCTGGCGCCGCGCGCTTCGAGGACGGTCAGGCCGGGCTCGAAGTTGCCTGCCTCACTGGCGCCGAAGTAGACGATCGCTTCCTCTGCCAGCTCGGGCCCGAGCACCTCGCGCAGCTCCGCGAGGCTCCACACGTAGAACTTCCCCTCGACGCCCTCCGAGTCGGCATCGAGCGCCGAGTAGAACCCGCCCTCGGGCCCAAGCATCTCGGCCAGCGCCCAGTCGAGCGTCTGGCAGCACACCTCCCGCATTCGCGGATCGCCGCTGATTTGCCACCCGTGGAGGTAGGCACGGGCGAGCAGGGCGTTGTCGTAGAGCATCTTCTCGAAGTGCGGCACCGTCCACTTCGCATCGACCGAGTAGCGCGAGAAGCCGCCGCTGATCTGGTCGTAGATGCCTCCTTGGGCCATCGCCCGGAGCGTGGCCAGCGACATCTCACGCTCGCCACGCGCCAGCAGCAGCTCGATGATCGATGCCTGGGGGAACTTCGGAGCCCGACCGAAGCCACCGTTGGCCCGGTCGTAGTGGCGCTCGAGCGCCGATATCGCCGCGGCCAGCTCAGGCTCGCGGATCGGCTCACTCGAGGCCTCGAGCTCGGCCGAGGCTTGCAGCGCGGAGACCATCGCGCGCCCCTGGCGGAGGGCATCCTCGCGGCGCTCGGACCACACCTGGGCAATTGCCTCGAGCACGCTGCACCAGCTCGGCATCCCGCCTCGGGGCTCAGGCGGGAAGTAGGTACCGGCGTAGAACGGGATTCGTTCCGGCGTCAGGAAGGCGTTAAGCGGCCAGCCGCCCTGGCCGGTGATCGCGTGGCACACCTCCATGCAGATCGCATCGATGTCGGGCCGCTCCTCGCGATCGACCTTGATGCAGACGAACAGGTCGTTCATCAGCGCCGCGACATTCGGATCCTCGAACGATTCGCGTTCCATCACGTGACACCAGTGGCAGGCCGAATAGCCGACCGAGACAAGCAACGGCTTGTCCTGGGCCTTGGCCCGCGCGAGGGCCTCCTCGCCCCACGGATACCAGTCGACGGGGTTGTCCTTGTGCTGGAGCAGATACGGCGAGCTTTCGCCCGCTAGACGGTTGGGCACCCCGACGAGGCTACCCCGCCGCGACCAGCGCAATACGCTTCGCGCACTGCCCGACGAGGAGGAGATCAGCTTGTCATCACACCGTGAGTCGGTTAGCGCCCCGGACGCCCCCGCTGCGGTCGGTCCCTACGTCCACGCAATCCGAACGGGGAACCTGCTGTTCTGCTCCGGACAGATCCCGCTCGATCCCCGTAGTGGCGACATCGTCGGGGCCTCGCCAGGCGCCCAGGCGGGTCGGTGCCTGGAGAATCTTGCCGCCGTATGCCACGCCGCGGGGGCCACCCTTGGCGACGCGGTTCGGCTGACCGTCTACCTGACCGACATGGGCTCGTTCGCCGAGGTCAACGAGGTATATGAGTCGTTCTTCGAGTCAGATCCGCCGGCGCGCGTGGCGATCGGCGTCGCCGCGTTGCCACGAGGAGCGCTGGTGGAGATCGACGCGGTGGTCGCTCTCCCCTGAAGGAGCCGTCCTCCCGGTGCTGCCGCCGGCGCGATAGGCGGCTGCCTCGCTGACCAGCGCCTCGATCACGCGGCTCGTCTCGTCCGCCTCGGGGTGCCACTGGACACCGAGGACGAACCGTCGCCCGGGCGCCTCGATCGCCTCCGGGACCTCGTCGAGCGTCGAGTAGCCGCTGACCTCCAGACCTTCACCGATCACGTCGACTCCCTGATGGTGGTGGGACTTGGTCCCGTGCAGCTCCTCGCCCGCGGCGCGCGCCGCGACCGACCCTGAGCGAATTCGGACGTCGTGGTCGGCACCGTCGAAGCTGCCGGGAAAGCGCCTGTGATCCTCGTGGCCGACTTCGTCGGGCAGATGCTGGTGAAGCGTGCCGCCGAATGCGACGTTCATCAGTTGCATCCCCCGGCAGATCCCGAGCATCGGAATGTCCCGCTCGACCGCGCGCCGGGCGAGCGCCAGCTCAGCCGCGTCGCGCTCGGAGACCGTATTGTTGGTCATCGGATGCGGCTTCGCCCCATAAGCGGCCGGGTCCACGTCGTTGCCACCCGCCAGGATCAGCCCGTCGATCATGTCGAGCATCTGGTCGGGATCCCGCTCGAGCTCGGGGTCGGGCGGAATCATCACCGCGAGACCACCGGCACGGTGGATCGCTTTGATGTACGCGTAGGACAACAGCGCGGCGCGCTGGTGCCAGACGCCCCACTTGGCGTGGGTGAGGGCCGTGCAGATGCCGATCACCGGCCGCTCGTCGCTCATCGCTCCTCCGTTATTGCTCACTTCCCCGAGCGTAGCGAGCGGCCGCGTCGTCTCTGAGCAGCGCACGCTGAACCTTGCCGCTCGCCGTCTTAGGCAGAGCGGAGGCGAACTCGAGGATCCGTGGGTACTTGTATGGGGCGGTTTGGGTCTTGACGTGTTCCTGGAGCTCTCGCGCCAGATCGTCGCTCGGTGCGAATCCCTCGCTC
>CATPAX010000040.1 GCA_955652215.1 uncultured Solirubrobacteraceae bacterium
CCTCGTAGGGCTGCCAGGGAGAGCATTTCCGGTAGGCGACCACGAGCTCGCCTTCTGGAGAGATGGCAACTGCGGTGTTGTAGACGGCTCCATCTTCGCCGAGCTCGTACAGGGAGCCCGGCACGAGCCACAGGCCCGTGGTGCGAGCGATCGCGCCCAGGGGTCAGTCAAGGCGCCGGGGATCATTCCCGCGAGGCGCTGAGCGTCGCCGGGCTGCTCATCGAAGAAGCCACCGATCGCGGCGAGGTGCAACTCCGGAGCGATCACAAGCTGAAGTCCGTTCAAGCTTTCCTGGAGGGTTCTCACCCGTCGCTCGAAATCGACCCGTGTCGCTTCTGGATCGCTCTATATCGGGGCAATCTGGAGTGCAGCGATACTTAGCAGGCGCACCTGTTCGCGGTCCATTCTTTGAAGTTAATTGAAGGAATCTACTGATCAGTTGCGGTCCCTGTCAAGTGGGACAGGTGGTACCGGCGCGCTACGCTGGCGGCGTGGCTCGACCACGCGATCAGGCGCGCCGTCGCCACGAGCTCGTGACCGCGGCCAGCGCCCTGGTGGCCAGGAAAGGGTTGTCGAGCGTCCGTCTGCGCGACGTCGCCGACGCCGCTGGGCTCACGTCGGGCGCGGTGCTCTACTACTACGAGAATCTCGACGAGCTGTTCACGGCAGCCTACGACCGGGCGATCGACCGCTTCTGCCAGCAGCGGGAGCGGGCGGTGGCGAGCATCGCCGATCCTGCCGAGCGACTCTCGGCCGCAATCCGCCTGGCGATCCCCAGCGGGCCCGACGACGCCGAGATCCGCCTGCTCTACGAGCTCGAGCCTGTTGCTTTCCGCGACCCCGCCTGCGCGGCGCTCATGTCCGCATACATCGAGCGGCGGGTGGCGACGTACGCCGCGATCCTCGAAGTCGGAGCGGCGACCGGCGTATTCGAGCTCACCCACGATGCCCGCACGCTTGCCCGGAACATCATCGCGCTCGAGGATGGGCAAGGCCTGTACGTGCTCATGGGCCGCGACACCCCGGAAGAGGTAGAGCGGCGGATCCTCGCCTACGTGTCGGCTGCTACCGGGCGGCCGGCGGCGCTAGCCGCCGATTGACAGCGCCGGCGCGGCTGTACATAACGCTCAGCCCGCGCACGCCCCTGTTGACGCGCTGGTTTGTGCGGAGGCTGCACGTGCAAGTTGCGCCCGTACCACCGAGTTCGGGACGGCGAACCCGCCGTGAGCGCCTGGCACCCCGACGATCGCCGCGAACACCGTGCCGAGCACGCGTCCCGCGGAGTCGACGACCGGGCCGCCCGAGTTCCCCGGCTGGACAAGACCCCGGAGCGAGACGATGCTCCGCAATACAGGGCCGTTGCCATAAGCGTCCTCGCTGCTGAGAAGCTGCGTTTGGCCCAGCCGAGCGGCCCGGGGGCGAAAGCCTCCGTCGAGCGGATAGCCGAGGATCGCGGCGGGGATGCCGGCGCGAGTATCAGCAGCCAACGCCAGCGACCGATCGTCGAGTCCGGCGACTCGCAGGACGGCGATGTCGTCGCGCGGATCGAAGACCACGACCTCGCCGTTCAATCCGGGCGCATCCCCGCCCGGCTCGACGATCGTGCCGGGCTCGCCGGCAACCACGTGGGCGTTGGTGAGAACAAGCCCAGGGCCCGCGACCCAGCCGCTCCCTTCGATCCCCAGCCCACATGCGGTCCCCAGTACGCGGACCACGCTGTGTCCGGCAGCTCGTACTCCAGGTGCCTTCAGGATTGCTGGGGCGGGAGGTCCGACATCGGCGGCAGGACCGCGTACGGCCGGAACGGGATCGAAATGCGCAAGCGCGTTGAGGATTGGACCGGATGGCGGCAGGAGCCGGTCGAGCTCAGTCAAGATCGATGAGGCGCGGATGTCTCCTTGCAGCACCGCGGAGCCACTGCTCTCGAGCACAACAGCGCCGAGCACCCAGGCGATCCCTAGCGCGACGCAGCCGGTGAGGACCGCACCGAGGAGCCCGTCAAGGGCCCTCACGCCCGACATTCGTAGGGCGCTTCGAACGTGGAGCCCGACGCCCTCGAATCCCCGGGCAAGCACCGCGCCGGCCAGCACCGCGCCCAGCAACCCGAACAGCGGGGCGTAGCGCGAGGCGGACCCGGCGGGAAGCAGTAGTGGGGCAATGCGGGTTCCGACAGCCGCCCCGATACCAAAGCCCACCAGCGACAGGACCCCCACGATGAAACCCTGGACGTAGCCGTAGAACGCGAGCAGCACCGTGAAACCAACGATCAGCCAGTCGATGCCCGACACCTACAGGAGGTTACGCCCGCGCCCCGGCCGGCTCCTTGGAAGCTACGGTGAATAAAGGGCGCCCATCACGCTCGGCGAGAGCGTTCCCTGCGTCCACGCCGCCACGGCGCGCCCGCGTGGTCCGGATGCCACTGTCAGATCGGACGCATAACTCGTGCTCGAGACGACTCGTGGTGCCGAGAACGCGCCAGTCGCCCCCCGCCGGCCGCTGAACAGAACGTGTCCGTCGTGGATCCAGCCCACGAGCGCCGCTCCTCCTGACGAGACAGCGGCGATCGGCGCCTGCGGAGCATCGATCGCGCCGAGCTGCTGCGGCTGGCCATAGTGGCCCCTCGCGCTCCTCGACAGCGCCCACACGCCGCACGACGCGAGCGCGTCGCAGGCCCTGAATGCGACCGCTTGGTCGCCGGCTCCGTCGCCGGCGAATGACAACCCTCCCACGATCTCGCCAGAAATCTCGAACGTCCTCGGAAGCAGGCTGCCGGTCAGGTCGAGGACCACCACCGCCGAGTGGTACGCACCGATGGCGTCGAACCAGCTCTCGATCCACGCCAGCGTGCCGCCGTGGGGACCTGGCGCGAGGGCCACTTCATCGACCGCATAGCCGGGGAGCGTCCGCACCACGAGGCCCGGGCCCCGCGGCGGATGCTTCCCCGATCCGCCCGCAACATCGATGCTCGTGGCGCTCTGGGTGAGCCCGGCCGAGGAGCTCCACGCGATCTCCTCGCGTCCGGCGGGCAGGCCTGTCGCCGCGATCCCTTGCGGCCAGGAGGATGCAGGGCTCAGCCGTCGAGCCGAGCCAAACCGGCCAGTGGCACCCGACTGGGCGGACCACACGGCGCGATCGGTGGCCACCGCAGCCGTCGTGAGCGACCCGGGCATCGTCAGCACGTACCCCAGGGCGATGCCGAATAGGCCGGAGATGAGGGTCCGCCGAGCGCCGAATGTTCCGCCTGACAGCGAAACCGCCTGGGCACCGGTGCAGCACGCCTGCCCCGGCGCGCTCGTCCCGGTCAAAAACTCGAGCGTTGAGCCCGTGAACGCGAGCGCCAGGACCTTCTTGGCGCCCGGGACGGTCATGCGCGACAGCCTGCCGTTCGCCCAGCGGAGAACCGTCATGGCATGCGAGACCCACGGATGGTCCTCGTCGCCCAGGGCGAACGCGACGGCCGCCTGCCCGCTGCTCGAGAAATCGACCGCCGGCGCGGCCACGTCACCCGAGAACGGGCCCGCGAACCTGAACGGGCGCGACCAGCCGGCTGCCTGGGCGCCGGCCGTCACGATCAGCGTCAGCGCGGCGCTGAGCGCTATCGCGCGCCGCGCCACGAGTTAACGCGCAAGCTCAAAGATCGAGCGAGATGGTCGAGGTCTGCGTCGTCCCCTGCGGATGTATCTCGAGCGTCAGGGGGCGGTCGGCGTAGGCCGTGGTGTCGAGCTTGAACAGCAGCAGCGAGCCCTGGGTCGGACCGAAGCTGGCGGTGGTGTTGGGAGCGGGCTCGGTCCCGAGGGGTGGAAGTGCCTGGGAGCTCCAGGCGTACTCGTTGAGCGAGGGGTCAAGCGCCACCGGGTAGTACTTCGTGCCCTGAGTGTCGACGATGTCGAAGCTGCCAGCGGTCGTCGCCGAGTGCTTGCCGTAGTTCTTTGCCCACAGGAACACCCCGTACCAGAGCCGCCTCGCTCCCGGCGACGGGGTCCCCGCAGGCAGACCCTTCAGATACTGGTGGTCCTCGACCGAGTACGGGTTGAGCTCGCGTGAGATCTGAAGCTGATAGATCACCCCGCCCGCCTGAACGTAGAAGCCGTTGTTATTGGCGGTGGCGTCGTAAGGATGCTTGGCGCTCCCGCAGGCGGCGAGTGTGAGCGCCGCGCCCAGGCAGGCGAGGAGCCGATAGCAGTTCAGCTTCACGGAGGCGAGATTCTAATTCAGCGCCCCGCCAGCGACACTCTGGCGCCGCGGTCGCGTCCTTCCTCGAGGACCGAACGCAGTCGCCGCATCGCCTTTGCCGCCTTCCGGCGGCTCCAGGCGCGGCCGCCCAGCGCCTCCATCAGCTTGTCCGAGATCATCACTGGATCTGTCTCGTAGGTGTACTGGACCTTGGTGGTACCCCCTGGCGCCGAGGACAGGGTGTACGTGCCGAGCATCCGGATGCGGTTGAACTTCCCTCCCCGTCCCCGCTCGACGATCCGGAACGGCGGCTCGAGCTCAGCGAGCGTCATATCGGCCCAGGCAAAGCGCTGAAGCGGGGCCTTCATCCGGAACCGAGCCCCGGCGCCGGTCCCGTAGGGGTC
>CATPAX010000041.1 GCA_955652215.1 uncultured Solirubrobacteraceae bacterium
CAGGCGGTTGCTCTTGCGGTGGTACAGCGAGACGTCCGGCGGCGGGCGGAGCACGACGATCACCCGCTCACGGTCGAGCCCGACCTCGTCGAGCACCCCCTCGTCGGGTTCGAAGTCCGACAGGTAGTACTCCTCCTTGAGGCCCGGATACTGGGCAAGCTTGACGGGCCCGACGCCGTAACGAGCGAGGCGTTCGGGCGGGATCGCCTCTGGCGTCAGCACGCGACGAGCGAGGCGGCAGCCGATGTTGTGCTGCTGGGTCGCCCACTCGTAGTCGAACATGTCCACCGCCGGGATCCCCAGGGAGACAGCAGCGATTGGTAGCTCGTTCGAGCCGTGGGCGAGCGCGATGTCGAACTTCGCCTTGCCGACCTGGCGCATCCTGCGGGCCCGGCCGATCAGGGAAATGAGCTTGCGAGCTCGAGACGCCCCGCCGTGGCGCCCGATCACCTGATGCGGGATCCCAAGGCGCTGCAGGAGCTCGATCGTCTGGGCGTAGTCCCGCGCGGTGACGGTCACCTCGTGGCCGGCGGCCCTCATGCGGTCGATGACCGGTCTCAGCACCAGGGGATGAGCCGGCGCCGTCATGTCGATCCAGACTCGCATAGGAGTTCGCGGCCGTCGAGAAGCCCGCGTGCGGCAAGCACCCGGCGCCAAGGGGCGGCGGGCCATTCTAGCCGTGGGGGTTCCGGCCGCACCGTCCGGACCTGCGGACGAGCGCCGTCGATGGCGCCTGACATGCTACCCCGCGATGAGGTATCGGGACGCAGTCCTGGCGTTCCTTGTTGCCTTGGCACTCGCCGGGGCGCTGACACCGATGGTCGCCGCGCTCGCGCGGCGGATCGGCGCTGTCGCAAAGCCCGGAGAGCGGGGGCTGGCCAGCCGAGAGACCCCGCTACTCGGCGGCATCGCGATCCTCGTGAGCGTCGTGGCGGCGATCGCGGTGTGGGTCCCGGACGCGGTGCCGGCCTCCTCGGCGTCGCATCTGTACGCGATCATCGCCGGCGCGGTCGTGATCACGGTGATCGGCGCGATCGACGACCTGGTCGACCTCCGGCCGGTCTGGAAGCTGGCGGGGCAGATCGCGGCCGCGGTGATCGTCGTGGCCGGGGGGGTGAAGCTCTCGAGCATCGATCTACCGTTCGCCGGCGAGCTCGCATTTCCTCATGCCGGCCCGCTTCACGCCGGACCGATTCTGAGCGTGATCATCCTCGTCGTGGTCATGAATGCCGTCAACTTCTCGGACGGGATCGACGGCCTGGCCGCCGGTCTTTGCACGATCGACGGAATCACCTTCTCTGTCCTGGCCTTCGCCGTGGCCCGAGGCCCAACCGAAGCCGAGGTCATCACGGCGGCGATCCTGGCCGCCGCAACGGCCGGCGGCTCGCTCGGCTTCCTGGTTCACAACTTCCACCCGGCCTCGGTGTTCATGGGCGATTCGGGGTCGAATCTGCTCGGTTACCTGCTGGGGGTCACAGCGATCCAGGGGTCACTGAAGGCGGCGGTTGGCGTCGCCCTGGTCGTCCCGCTCGTGATTCTGGCGGTCCCGTTCCTCGACACCGCGTTCGTGGTCGCAAAGCGGCTCAAGTACGGCAACCGACCCTGGTCGCGCGACATGAACCACTTTCATCATCGGATGGCGCGGATCGGGTTCTCCCAGCGCAAGACGGTGATCTACCTATATGCGTGGACGGTGATGCTTGCGGGGGTTGCGATCGCGCTGGGATTCATCCCGTGGAAGGATCACCAGCCGCCCTACCATTACCACCTCGGTTGGATGCTGGTGATGGCGGCGATCTGCTTTCTTGCGCTTGCTGCGAGCGTGTACCTGGTGTATGTCCTCGAGATCTTCAAGTTCAAGCGGATACGGACGCGCGAGCTCCGTAGGCTCGAGCCGGACACCGCCGAGCACGAAATCGAGCGCAGGGTCGAGCATGAGGTGCAGGCCGGCGAGCTCGACACCGGCGAATTCGACAGGCTTGGGTGATGCAGGCAACGCGAGAAAAGACCGATGTGCCGAGCGGATTGACCCGTGTCGAATACCTGATCCTTGCCGGAGTTGCGCTCCTCACCGTGCTCGCGGGCATCACCCGCTACGCCGGCGGGGTTTCGCAGGTCGTGGCGTTCGCGCTTGCGACACTTGCGCTGGCCGGGCTCGCGTGGGTCGTGTCGTTCGCCACCGAGCAGATCGGGCGTCGCTTCGGCCCGGCGATCACCGGTCTCCTGCAGTCGACGATCGGCAACCTGCCGGAGTTCTTCGTGGTGATCTTCGCGCTGAACGCCGGGCAGCGAATCGTCGCCGAGACGGCGATCCTGGGATCGATTCTCGTCAACGCGCTGCTCGTGCTGGGGCTCGTGATCATCACCGGTGCGCGGCGCGAACGCGACGGTGTGATGAGGTTCAGTCCTCGTCTGCCCAACGACACGGCGACGCTGCTGCTGATGTCGTCGTTCATCATCGTGCTGATCGGTCTGACGACGTCCTCGCACGACCTCGCGAGCCACCATACGGGGACGATCTCGATCATCGGTGCTGCCCTTCTCCTCCTCGTGTACGCCTCCTGGGTCCGCCAGTACCTGGGCGCTGACGAGCGACCTGGCAATGAGGTCGAGAAGCCCCGGATCGGCACCGCGGTGAGCGTGGTCCTGTTGGCCGTGGCGGGGTCCGCCTCCGCGTTTGTCTCCGACTGGTTCGTGCACGCCCTGCAGCCGACGATCCACACGCTTCACATCTCGCAGTCGTTCGCCGGGCTGGTGATCGTCGCGATCGCCGGCAACGCGGTCGAGAACGTCGCCGGGATTGTGCTGGCGGCAAAGGGGCGGTCCGATCTTGCCATCTCGGTGGTCAAGAACTCGGTCGCTCAGATCGCGGCGTTCCTGTATCCGCTGCTGGTGCTGGTCTCGCTTCTCACGGCCACCACTCTCACATTCACCCTGGCGCCGGTCTACATCGGAGCGCTGTTCGGCACAGCAGTGATCGTCTGGCAGATCACGGGCGACGGTGAGGCGACGGTGTTCGAAGGAGCGGCGCTGATCGCAACGTTCGTGATCCTTGCGACCGTCGCCTGGTTCGAGGTCTAGGGCTCTTCCCAGCATCTCGCGCTGCTATTCTGACGTTTACGTAAACTTCAGTTCGTCCAAGGGACAGGGATTGACGTTGCCGACAGTCGATGCCGCGGCCAACGGTCGCAAGCGAGGGATCGGGGTTGCCGCCGAGCACGATTCCTACAAGTGGTGGGCGCTCTCGTGCACAAGCCTGGGGATGTTGCTGGCGACGATCAACTCGGGCACGCTGATCATCGCGCTGCCCCAGCTCGAGCGAAGCCTCCACACCTCGCTGCTCGAGCTGGTCTGGGTGATCCTCGTGTACATGATCGCCTCGACGGTGCTCGTGCTGAGCGCCGGGCGGCTATCTGATCAGTTCGGGCGAAAGCGGGCCTACATCGGTGGTTTCGTGCTGTTCGCGGTCGCGTCTCTCGGCGCCGGGTTCGCGGCGAACGGCACACAGCTGATCCTGTGGCGGATCCTGCAAGGGGTCGGCGGCGCGTTCCTGTTCGCCAATGCTGCGGCGATCGTCACCGATGCGTTCCCCCGCGAGCAACTAGGGCTCGCGATGGGGACGAACACGATGGTCGCTGCGGTAGGACTGGTGATCGGCCCCGTCCTCGGTGGCGCGCTGGTCGCGATCTCGTGGCACTGGGTGTTCTGGTTCAACGTTCCGTTCGCCCTGCTCGGGAGCGCCTGGGCAGGAGCGGTGCTGCGTGAGCTGACCGGCCATTCGGAGGATCGAAGGTTCGATTTCCTCGGGACGCTCACCTTCCTGGTCGGGCTTACCGGCCTGGTGCTCGGAATCTCGAAAGGGGGAATCTCCGGCTGGAGCTCGCCGCTCGTGATCGGCGGTCTGATCGCCGCCGCCGTGCTGCTCCCCGCTTTTGTTCTCGTCGAGCGCAGGCACCCCGCTCCGATGCTCGATCTCTCGATCTTCTCCAGCCGGCTGTTCTCCGCCGCCGCGGCGGCGGCGTTCATCAACGGGCTCTCACGCTTTGCGCTGATGTTCGTATTCGTCTTCTACTTCCAGGGAGTTCAGGGCGATTCGCCGATTCTCGCGGGCGTGAAGCTCGCTCCGCTAGCGCTCGGGATGCTCGTGTCCTCGCCGCTCTCCGGTGTTTGGGCTGACCGCCGCGGCTCGAGGACGATGGCGGTCCTCGGAATGCTGATGAGCGCCGCGGGTCTGGCGCTGATGACGACGCTGGGCCGTGACACGGCGTACGCGCCGATCGGCTTCTACCTGTTCGTGGTCGGAGTTGGCTCGGGCATGTTCAACTCTCCGAACACCGCCGCGATGATGGGGACCGTGCCGCCACACCGGCGCGGCATCGCCGCCGGCGCCCGCGTCCTGGTGCAGAACACCGGGGCGGTCGTCTCGATCGCCTTCGTCCTGGCGATCATCACCTCGTCGGTTCCGAAGTCCGTCTTGTTCGCGGTCTTCTCCGGGCTCGCGAATCACATCAGCAACGCTCAACTCGTGCCGTTCATCGGGAACATGCACACCGCTCTGTGGACGCTCGCGGTGATCTCGCTTGTGGGCGCCGCTGTGGCGGCAGCGCGACCGAAGCATCAGCCTGAACGCGTGCACCAGCAGCACGAGTCCCGCTCCCCCTCGCGTGAGAACGTCGAGGCGGCCGCGTGAGCGCGGTGGCAGGCAAGGCGCTGCGTATCGGCGAGGTCGCGGAGCTGACC
>CATPAX010000042.1 GCA_955652215.1 uncultured Solirubrobacteraceae bacterium
CCGTTATCGTGCTCGTGGGGATCGGGGCGATCGTCAGGCTGCTCGTCACCTGAGTCCCTCTCTATCGCTCCGTGTTTGCGCTGGGTCGAGACATGCGATGGTGCTCGGAGTTGTTCCTTGCGAGGCTGTTGTGCAGCCCAGGTCTTGATCTGGGTGCTGCCTGTGATGACCTCCCCGCGGTCGGTGGCGAGCAGGGGGAGCCATGACTTCCCGGTCGTTCGTCGCGCGAGGCGCCGACAGCTTGCCGCCGCGATCGGCGCGGCCGCCAACGGTGCCAGCATCGAGGCCCTTGTCCTCGGTGTGCATGAAGGCGCAGCGACTTTCGATCTGATTATCGGATCGTTGCTCCATCGCTTACCGGGTAGCCGTCCCGAGCATCGCGAGGCCAGCGAGAGATCAGCCTAGGGGTAGCGGCGCCTCTTCCCGCGCCGGCGTCGCACTCCCCTCCGCCATCAGCCGCCCGGCCGAGGTCTGCAGAAACGACTCGAGCGGGACGTCCTCCTGACGGATGAATCCGGTTTCCGGAAGCGCTCCCTGCGCCAGCAGCTCGACCATCCCGACCGCCCCGGCGGCTGTGGTCCAAGAGATCGTCGTTCGGGTCGCGCCCGCGACTTCTCTCGGGCGGTACGTGCGAACGAACTCCTCTCGTCTAAGCTGTCCACCCACCGAACCCTCGGCGGCCGCGTAAACGACGACGACGTCGTCCCGGACCGGTGGACAAGCCGCGAACAGCAGCTCCTGCGCCAGCTCGGGTTTCGCTGCCAGCCGTAGTTCGCGCAGCACGAATCGGATGAGCTCGCAGTGGCCCGGATACCGCACGGACTTGTAATCGAGGTGATCGACGCGCCCGGCAAAGGTGTCGCACATCGTCCCGAGGCCACCGGAGGTGGTGAACGCCTCGTAACGCGCGCCGTCGATCATGATCGTCTCGAGCTCGGTCAGCGAGGGGATCGTCACGTGCTGACCATTCTGCAGCTGCTCGCAGGGCTTCAAGTACTCGTTGATCACTCCGGCGGGCGACCAGTTGAATGCGTAGCCGAGCGAGTTGTTGGGGCTCCGCGGTAGGGCCCCCACCCGCAGCGCAACGCTGTCGACTTGCGTGAGTGACGAGGCGAGGCTCGCTCCCACCAGGCAGATGAACCCGGGCGCGAGCCCGCAGTGGGGAATGAACGCGCTGGATCCGCTCTTCGCGAGTTGTTGGATGACCTGTGAGGTGGGAACGTCCTCCGTGAGGTCGAGGTAGTGGATCCCGGCGCTGTGCGCAGCCGCTGCGATGCCGACGTTCAGGTAGTAGGGCAGGCACGAGACCACTGCGTCCATGTCGGCAAACAGCGCCTCTGTCGCATCTGGGTCGGCGACGTCGAGGACCACCGCGCGGCCGTTCCGGGCTCTGCTGCCGTCGGCGTCAACACCGTGAACGTCGAACCCGCGCTCCTCGAGCATGTCCGCGATCAAGCCGCCGACGTTGCCGAGGCCGAGCACAGCGATGCGCTCGAAGCTCCTCTTGGGTTCGGTCGTCATGCTCCGCAGCCTGTCACAGGCTGTAGTCGAGGTCGGCCTTGATCTCGGCGACGTCCATCTGCGCCTTCTGGAGCTTGCCGGCGAAGTCCCAGTTCATCGACTGCCAGCGGGTGAACTGCTCGAGCACCCAGACCCCGGACTGCCTGGCGCCGTTTCCGGACTTGCCGTTGCCGCCGAATGGGAGGTGCGCCTCGGCGCCCGAGGTCGAGTTGTTGACGCTGACCATTCCGGCGGTGATCTGGTCGCGGAAGTGGAACACGCTACGTGGATCGTTGGTGTAGATCGCGCTCGAAAGCCCGTACCCGTGATTGTTGGCCAGCGTCATGGCCTCCTCCCAATCGGCGAACGAAGCAACTCCGACCAGCGGTCCGAACGTCTCCGTGTTCGCGATGTCGTCGTCCACGCGCACGCCGCTGACGATCGTGGGGTGGCAGTAGAGACCGCGCTCCGGATCCCCGACGAAGCCGGCTCGGGGGGAGGCGGAGGTGATGCGTCCGGTCGCAGAGGAGCCGTGCAGCGAATGGTGGTCGCGCACAAGGGCCAGATGGTCGCGCTCGAAGCGCTCGAGGAATTTCTCGTCGAGCATCGGGCCATACAGAACGTCCTCGGTGGGATCTCCGATCCGGGCGTCCTGCACAGCTCGTGCGAAGCGCTGCAGGAACTCGTCGTGCACGCGCTCGTGAACGATCGCGGTCCCGAGCGACGTGCAGCGCTGACCGGCGGTGCCGAAGCCGCTGAAGAGCGCGCCCTCGACCGCGAGATCGAGGCTCGCGTCTGGCATCACGACCAGCGGGTTCTTGCCGCCGAGCTCGAGGCACGGCGACTGCAGGTGCCGGCCGCACAGCTCGCCGATCCGGCGGCCGACCTCGGTCGAGCCGGTGAACCCGACCTTCTGCACGAGGCCCTGCTCGAGCGCCTGCTCCAGCCCTTCGAAGGTGCTCGCCCCGTCGGCGAACAAGAGATTCAGGACACCCCGCGGCACTCCGGAGCGCCAGAGGAGCTCAGCCAGCGCATGCGCGGAGGCCGACGCGTACTCGGCCGGCTTCCAGACGATCGTGTTCCCGCACAGCAGCGCCGGAATGATGTACCAGGAGGGCACCGCGGTCGGGAAATTGCCGGCGGTGATGATCGTCGCGACGCCGACCGGCGTGCGGTAGGTGAAGAGCTGCTTGTCGGACATCTCCGAGGGGACTGTCATGCCGTACAGCCGCCGCCCTTCGCTGAGGAAGAACTCGCAGGTGTCGATCACCTCCTGAACCTCGCCGAGCGCCTCGCCGGTGGGCTTGCCGATCTCGCGGGTCACGATCGCCGCCAGCGCCGTCTTGTTGCGCCGCACAAGGCCCGCGGCGTTGGCGATCACCTGACCACGGACCGGAGCGGGCATTGCCGCCCATTCCTCCTGAGCCTGCCTCGCGGCGCCGCAGGCTGCGAGCACGGTCGAGGTGTCCCCGAGGCTGACGGACGCGATCACATCGTCGAGGTCGGCGGGATTGGTCGACTGGTAGGCCGAGCTGCCGTGCGCACGCTCGCCGCCGATCATGGACGCAAGTTCGGTGGCGGGGGGGTGAGTTCCAGTGGCGGTCATGAGCTTTCTCCTTGAAGTTGAGCGCGCCGGTACCAGCGCGGAGAGGTCGTGGGCGGGGGGCGCAGCGCGACCTCAACGTCGAGCCCCGACAGCGCCTCTACAAGTTGGTCAGCCCCACAGCGGCTGACGCGCACCGCAGCGCTCACCACGAACGCAGATAGACGGTCTTCGTGCTGGTGAAGAAATGCCGGGCCGCCTTGCCTTGTTCGCGGGACATGCTGCTCGATCCCTTCACTCCGCCGAACGGGACATGCGGCTCGACGCCCGCGGTTTCCCGGTTTATGTGCACAAGCCCCGACTCGGTACGGCGAATGAACTCGGTCGCCTTGCCGAGATCCCTGGTGAACAGCGCCGAGGAGAGCCCGAACTCGGTGTCGTTCGCCTCCTTTATGCCCTCCTCGAAGTCTTCGACCTCCTGGACCACGAGCACGGGACCGAAGATCTCCTCTCGGAGCAGGGCGCTCCCGGGTGCGACGCCCGTGAGGATGGTCAGCGGGGCGAAGCAGTCATGCTCGTCGGAGACCCCGCCGGTTACGAACTCCGCCTGTTCCTCGCGTGCGAGCTCCATGTATCCCCGAACCGTTTCGCGCTGCTGGACGGAGGCCAGGGGACCGACATCGGTCTCGTCGTCGTAGGGATCCCCGACCGCCATCGCCTCGACGCGATCACGCAGCAGCTCGAGGAACTCAGAAAAGATCGAGCGCTCGACGTAAGCGCGGCTGGTCGCCGTGCACCGTTGCCCGGTGGCAAGCATCGCGCCTCGCGTTACTTGTGTCGCCGCATCCTCGAGGTCGGCGTCGGCGAGCACGATCGCCGGGTTCTTGCCGCCCAGCTCGAGCTGGACCTTGACGTTGCGATCGGCTACCGCCTGGCGCAGCCGGGTCCCAACGGCGCCCGACCCGGTGAACGTCACCGCGGCCAGGTGGGCGTTGCTGGTCAGCTCCGCGGACATCGCTCCGCCCTTACCGGTCAGCAGGTTCAGCACGCCGTCAGGGATCCCCGCCTCGGCGAGCGTCTCGGTGAGGAAAACGGCACTGCCGGAAGCTGCCTCGGCGGGCTTCCACACCACGGCGTTACCGAAGCCGAGCGCCGGCGCGAGCTTCCAGGTCGGGATCGCGAACGGGAAGTTCCAGGGGGTGATCGCGCATACGACCCCAAGAGGCTCCTCCACCGTGAGCAGCATCGTCGTCGGATCGGCGCTCGGATACGTCTCGCCGGCCGGCTGTAGGACCTCGGCTGCGAAGTAGCGGAGGATCGCCACGCTTCGCGCTACCTCACCTCGGGCGTCGCGAATCGTCTTACCCATGTCGGCGGTGAGCCGATGGGCGGCATCGTCGAGGCGGGCCTCGAGCAGATCGGCCGCGCGTCGTAGCACGTCCCCGCGAACGGCGGCCGACGTGGCTGCCCAGGCGGGCTGAGCCGCGTGAGCTGCCTCATAGGCGCTGCGCACGAGCTCCGCGTCTGCCGCCGCGAAGGCTCCGGTCATCCGGGAGAGATCCGCCGGGTCAAAGCGCTTGTAGCTTTGCTCCGCGGCGCGCCATGAGCCGCCGACGAAAAGCGTCGTGCCGTCGGCCAGAAGCGATGCTGGAGTAATCGTGGTCATGAGTGGCTGCTCGGTGATAGTTGCCCTGTGGACATGGAGGTTATTGCGCGAAGGGCACCAACGCGCCGGCCATCCATACTTTGACCATGGAGCGACTGTTCGGCGAGGATGACTCGCCGGTGGCCAGTAGGGGCGCGCCGGCTGCGGCCAGTGTCCCGCTGGCCACCAGGATGCGTCCCTCGAGGCTCGAGGAGTTCGTCGGACAGCGGCAGCTGCTGGCTCCCGGATCGGCGCTCCGGCGATCGATCGAGGAAGGACACCCGCATTCGATGATCCTCCACGGACCACCCGGGAGCGGTAAGACGACCCTGGCCCGACTTGTCGCGGAAGCTTCGGATGCCGCATTCGAGGAGGAGAGCGCGGTCCAGGCCGGGCGGGCTGAGGTCCGCGCGGTGATCGAGCGTGCCCGAGAGCGCCTGAGCACGAGCGGTAAGCCGACGATCTTTTTCCTCGATGAGATCCACCGTTTCAATAAGGCCCAGCAGGACGCGCTGCTGCCGTCGGTCGAGGAGGGGCTCGTGACGCTGATCGGCGCCACCACCGAGAACCCCTACTTCGAAGTCAACTCTGCGCTTCTGTCCCGCACCCGCATCTACGAGCTCGAGGGTCTCGATGAGGACGACGTCAGGGCGCTGCTCGACCGGGCGGTGGCTCGCGGCGAGTGCGGATCGCCCGAGCGGGTCGATCCCAGCGCGCTCGAGTTCCTCGCCCAGCGCTCCGGCGGGGATGCCCGGACCGCGCTCAACGCGCTCGAGCTGGCGTGTGAAGCGGCGGGCTCCGATGCGCCCGTGACCCTTGAGCACGCGCAGGACGCACTGCAGCGGCGGGCGCTTCTCTACGACCGGCAGGCCGACCGCCACTACGACACGATCTCAGCCTGGATCAAGGCAACTCGCGGCTCGGACCCCGACGCGTCGCTCTACTACCTCGCGGTGATGCTCGA
>CATPAX010000043.1 GCA_955652215.1 uncultured Solirubrobacteraceae bacterium
CTGCGCTCGGTGCGAAGGACGCTGTACGCAGGGCGAGGAGCAGGGCGAGGCATCTCCTCCGTCCCGCACGGCTTGACCTCGCACTCCAGACCGGCTACTGAGACAACCTCCCGCGCCAGCTCGAACCACGAGCACTCCCCACCGCCCGCCACATGGAGAGTCCCGAGCGGCCGCTGCACTGCGAGGGCGACCAGCGCGCGGGCAAGGTGCCCGGTGAACGTCGGGCACCCCACTTGGTCATCTACCACCTTGAGCTCATCACGCTCGGCAGCGAGCCGCAGGATCGTGGCGGGGAAACAGGGACCGCCGCCGCCAAACAGCCAGGAGGAGCGCACAATCGTGTGGCTGGTGGGAGCCTCGCGGGCGACGGCAAGTTCCCCGGCCAGCTTCGAGCGACCATAGGCTGAGACGGGGCCGGGACGATCGGACTCGACGTACGGATCGCGCTTGCTCCCGTCGAAAACGTAATCGCTCGAGACGTGGAGGGTCCACGCGCCCGCCGCGGCGGCGGCACGGGCGCAGTGCCCGGCGCCAGCTCCGTTCACCTCGGTGGCATCAGTCTCGTGGTCCTCGGCGCCGTCCACATTGGTCCACGCCGCGCAGTTGATGATCGCATCCGGCTTGGCATCGGCGGTGGCTTGCGCCACCGCGCGGGCGACGCGGATGTCGAGCTCATCGTGGGAGAAGACAAGCGGCTCATGACCGGCCTGCACCGCCGCGCTCTCCACATCCTGGCCGAGCATGCCGCGGCCTCCTGTGATCAGAACTCGCATGTCGGCGGTCTAGCGTAGTGACCGCGGCCCGTCAATCGGCCCAGAAGTTCTGCACCATCTCACCGTCCCCGCCTTCGGGACGATCGGCACCGATCGCGATCAGCTCGAGCCCATCGGGACCGCCCTCGAATCCGCGGGTGACCCGCGGGGCCACTCGGATCACGTCCCACTGGCGCAGATCGACGATCTCGTCATCGAGCTTCATGCGGCCCGAGCCGCTGACCACGACGTAAGCCTCCTCCTGCTCGCGGTGGCTATGGCCGAAAGGAGTCCGGAAGCCGGGGGTATAGCGGAAGTACGTGACCCCGAGGTGCTCGGAGTCCATGTGCTTTCGCCCAAAGCGAGATTCGAGGCCATCGATCCCATGCTCGGCGGCGGCGTTGTCGACTTCCTTCAGGTTCTTGATCGTGTAGTCGGACACTGTCCCCTCCTGGTAGGGTCGCGGTCATGGGTGAACGAACGAAATACACAGCCGGCACCTTCTCCTGGGCAGACCTCACGACCCCCGACCCGGCAGCCGCCAAACGCTTCTACGGCGAGTTGTTCGGGTGGGAGGCAGAGGACTTACCTGTCGGCGAAGGCATGTTCTATTCGATGATGCGGGTTGACGGCAAGGACGTGGCGGCGATCTCGCCGCAGCAGCAACAGCAGCGTGAGGCGGGCGCCCCTCCAGCCTGGAACTCCTACGTCACGGTTGACAGCGCCGACGCCGCACTCGATCGCGCCAAGGAGCTCGGCGGCACCGTGCACGCACCGGCATTCGATGTCATGGACGCAGGGCGCATGGGGGTCGTTCAGGACCCGCAGGGCGCCTTCTTCCTGGCCTGGGAGCCCAGGTCGAACATCGGCGCGTCGCTGGTCAATGCCCCCGGAGCCCTGTCCTGGAACGAGCTCGCCACCACCGATCTCGACGGGGCGGGGCGCTTCTACTCGGAGCTGTTCGGGTGGGCGCTTACCCCGCTCGAGGGCATGCCGATGCCCTACTCGACGATCCAGAACGCGGCCGGACACACCAATGGCGGGATGCGGCCGACGACGGCCGGTGAGCCACCGAACTGGCTCGTCTACTTCGGCGCGGACGACATAAATGGCTCTGTGGCCAAGGTCGGCGAGCTCGGAGGCGGCACCATGAGCGAGATCGTGGACATCGGCGCCGGGAAGATTGCGATCGTGCGTGACGCGCAGGGCGCCGTGTTCGCGCTCTACGCCGGACAGTTCGAAGACTGACAGGCGCGGTCCCATCTGTCGCTCTCGCGCCCCGGGCATGTCCGCCTGGGGCGCGAGACCGACATGACTGGCCCGCTAGGAGCTCCAGTCGAGGTCTAGCACGCCAGCAGTGGATGTCAGGCACTCGCCGGGGCTGTAGCGGTGTCGCGGCTCTGGTAGGTCACGAAGTCGCTGCCGCGAACGAGCACCAGCCCCAGGACCGCGCCCACGAACGCAACGATCGCGCCGACCAGCAGGATGTCGTTCATCGCGCTGGCAAACGCTCCACGGATCGCCTCTGAGGCCTGCGCGCGGTGGGCCGCCGGCGCGGCTCGCACGACGACCTGCGCACCCCCGGCGGCGACAGCATGCGCGACCTGGGACACGTGGGCAGCGATCGGGCTCCTGGCCAGCGCCGGCGCAAGCTTGCTGATCAGGGCGCTTTCGAAGATCGACCCAAGCACCGCGATCCCGGTCGCGGTGCCGATCTGACGAAAGGTCGAGTTGATCCCCGACGCCATCCCGCTCCGCTGCGGCGGGACCACCCCAATCGCCGTTGAGGCGAGGGCGGGGTTTATCAGCCCGATGCCCGCACCAGCGGCGACGAACCCGACCAACAACGCGGTCCAGTGCGAGGACACGGTCAGCCCTCGCATGAGCAGCAGACCACCGCCGACGAGAACCAGACCGACGCTCATCAGGATGCGTACCGGGAAGCGCTCGGCCAGGCCTCCCGCGGCCGCCGCGACGAAGAAGCTGACGACCGTGACCGGCAGGAACCGCAGACCCGTCTGCAACGGCGAGAGCCCCAGGATCGTCTGCAGGTACAGCGTCAGGTAGAGGAACATCGCGAACATCGACGCGGACAGCGCAAACGCGACGATGGCCGCCCCATCGAAGGTGGGATTTCGAAACAGGGCCAGGTCGAACATCGCGTGGGGCTGCTTGATCTGGGCGATCGTGAAGATCACCAGCAGGCCGAGCGATGCGGCGAGCAGCAGGACGATCTCGCTGCTTCCCCACCCCGCCGAGTTTCCCCGCGTGATCGCGAACACCAGCAGGAACAGCGCCGCGGTGAAGGTGATCGTGCCGATCCAGTCGACCCTGGTCCCCTCGGGATTGCGCGACTCGGCCACCTTGGTCATCGTCAAAGCGGCTGCGGCGATCCCGACGGGAACGTTGATCAGGAAGATCGACGGCCATCCAAACCCCTGAGTGAGCACGCCGCCGAGCAGCGGTCCGATCGCGGCTGACGCACCGATCGTCGCTCCCCAGATCCCAAACGCGGTGCCGCGCTCGCGGCCATGAAACTCCTGCGCCAGCAGCGCCAGCGAGGTGGCAAACATGATCGCGCCCCCGATCCCCTGCGCCCCGCGGGCGACGATCAAGAACAGGGCACTCGGGGACACGGCGCACAGGAGCGAGGTAAACGCGAACAGCCCAAGTCCGATGGCAAACATCAACCTCCGGCCCAGGAGATCGGCCAGCGATCCCGCCGTGAGCAGCAGGGCCGCAAGCGTCAGCGCGTAGGCATCGATCACCCACTGGATGTCCGAGAAGCTGGCGTGAAGGCTGCTCGCGATCTTCGGCAGCGCGACATTCACGATCGTGATGTCGAGCAGGAGCATGAATGTCGCGACGCAGACGATCGTCAGCGTCCACCACTTACGCTGCATAAGTCCCGATCCTAGCTGGCGGCTGGTGTGAGGCGCATCACGGCCGCAGGCTGGCTAGGCGCGCCCGTAAACCGGCATCGCCGCACCGCTCACCGGCGAGGAGTCGTCGGACAGCAGATGGGCGATCACCCCGGCGATCTCGGCCGGCTTGACCCAGCGATCGAAGGCGGCGTCCGGCATCGAAGCGCGGTTGCCGGGCGTGTCTATCACGCTCGGCAGGATCGTGTTACAGCGGATCCCGTCGTCTTTGTACTCCACGGCAACGGCACCGGAGAACGCAATCACAGCCGCCTTGGAGGAGATGTAGCCGGCGGCGCCCTTGAATGGATGCAGGGCAGCGCGCGTCCCCACGCAGACGATCGACCCACCGCCGTGCTCGAGCATGTGCGGGACCGACGCCTGAGTCATCAGATAGGCGGGACGCAGGTTCAGGCGAAACTGCCTCTCGAACTCCTCGATCGGAGTCTCGTGGACGCGCGTTCCCATCGCGAAGCCGCCGACGAGGTTGACCAGCCCTCGTAGCGGGGGCGCCCCGTCGGCCGTGGCCGTCTCGATCACCTGGTCCACCGAGGCCTGCTCGAAGAGATCGGCTTTCACCAGCTCGAGGCCTTCGTGACGCTCGACGCGCTCGAGCTCCCTCTCCACGACCCACGGCACCACCACCCGCCAGCCGCCGACGAGCAGGCGTGTCACGACCGCGGAACCGAGTCCGCCCGTGCCACCGGTGACGATTGCTGTGCGCTCCATGACTGCCGTCCGCGAGCCACTCTATCTTCAATCGGGCCATGGAAGTACGCCAGTTTGCGGACGAATGCGAGGTCGCCCAGGCGCTGATCGTGCGAGAAGCGCAGACGCGGGTGCAGGACGGAAGCGAGTGCCTGAAGGTCGTGCTCGGTGACCGCACCGGCACGGTGACGGCGGTGATCCGCGAAGACCTCGAGCGCGCCCGCGAGCTCTGCCGGCCCGGGAGGGCGGTGTTCGTTCGAGGCCGCTATGGGACCGACGACTGCTACGGAGCGCGACTGGCCGTTGAGAGCATTCGGGTTGCCGACCCGGCCGAGTTCCTTCGAGGCGACGTGGTGGACGGGCCTTCGCGCACCGCCGAGCAGATGGAGGCGGACCTGCGCGAGCTGCTCGCCACGGTGCAGAACCCGCATCTGCGTCGGCTGCTGGCGGCGATCTTCGGCGAAGGTTCGGCCACCTGGGCGCGCTACCGCAGCGCACCCGCGGCCAAGCGCTACCACCAGGCCTATCCGCACGGCCTGCTCGAGCACTGCCTGACCGTCGCTCAGGCGGTCAGCACGATCTCGGCCACGTTCCCGGGGATCGACCGAGATGTCGCAGTCACCGGGGCGCTGCTGCACGACATCGGCAAGCTCGAGGCGTACGAGATGCGCGACGGCGCGATCTCGATGTCCGACGAGGGACGGCTCTACGGCGAGATCCCGCTCGGCTACTACGCCGTCAGGCGGGAGATCGAGCGTCTCGAGAGCTTTCCGGATCAGCTCGCCCAGGCGGTGCTTCACATCATCCTCAGCCATCACGGGTCGCTAGAGCACGGCAGCCCCGTAGTCCCATGCACGCGCGAGGCAACGCTCGTGCACATGATCGACAACCTCGGGGGACGGCTGGGGAGCTTCGACCGGCTGGAGCGCGAGCTTGCCGCTGGGGAAATGTGGTCCGGGTATGACCGCGTGCTGGGCGCGGGCGCCTACTTCGCCGGCCGCGGGCTTGGCGACCTCGCCGCGGCGTAGACCCGGCAAACGCCCTGTCGGCGCCGCGGCCTGTTTCGGAGCGGTTACGAGCTGTCTCGACAGGGCTCCAAAACATCGCAAATAGCGAACGGCCGGCCGGGCGTCTAATCCAGGCCAGGCATCCGCGACTACAGTTGCATCCGATGGCCAAGGACACCGAGAAGCTGATCCGCCAGCTCTCCTTGATCTCCTACCTGATGGCCGAGCGCCGGCCGGTGACAGCGCCCGAGATCCGCCGTGATGTCGAGGGCTACAGTGCGATGAACGAGGACGCGTTCGCCCGGCGCTTCTATGCGGACCGCTCCGAGCTCGAGGCGCTCGGGATCGTGCTGACGATCGAGAAGCCGATGGATGGCCTGGTCGAGCACGAGACGTATTCGCTGCCCCCGGAGAACTTCCACCTGCCGCCGATCGCCTTCGACGACCAGGAGCTTGCGGCGCTGCACACGGCTCTGCACCTTCTGGATGGCGAATTTGCCTACGCCGAGCCATTGCGGCTCGCGCTGCAGCAAATCTCATGGGGGCGTCCCAGCCCGCTTCGCTCACCGGAGCACAGCACCGTGGCGCTCGCGATCACCGGCTCCGCCGGCGGCCACGAGATCTCCCAACGCCTGGCGAAGATCGAGACCGCGATCTTCCGGCGCAAGACGATCCTGTTCGAGTACTACACGATGGAGCGCGACGACGTCGGGACCCGGCGCGTCGATCCGTACCACCTGCTGTTCAGAGGCGGCCAGTTCTACCTGCTCGGGCACTCACACGAGCGTGACGCGATCCGCGTCTTCAGGCTCTCGCGGATCCGCGGCAAGGTGGGTTATGCGACGAAGGCCGAGCACGACTTCCAGCGGCCGGCCGACTTCGATCCACGGTCGTATGCAAGCCGAATCGATTGGCAGTTCGGTGATCCTCTCGGCACGGCCGAGATTTGGATCGGCAGCCGGATCGCCTGGCAGATCGCCCGCCACTTCGGCAGTTACGGCGAAATCCAGGAGGGCGCAGGCGATGGTGACGCCGTATTCCTCACGCCGTATGCGAACGCGCGACAGCTGGTCGCCTGGGTGCTGGGGCTGGGCGAGCACGCCCGCATCCAGGAGCCGCCGGAACTTGCCGGCGAGCTGCGCGAAAGGCTCGATCTGCTGATCGAGCGCCACACCGGCGACCCGCACGTCGCTCCGGAGACCGCCGAGGGCGCCACTTCGCAGCAGGGCGAGCCAGACGATCGCACAAACCCGCCGAGCGCCGGAGCCGACTCCGACGCGGAGTCAGGTAACGGGCATCACCCCGACGCCGCGATCCGCCCGGAGCGCTTCGCCCGGCTGGTGACCCTCGCGAGCATCCTGATCGAAGCCGGGCGGGCGGGACGGCGGCTGAGCGCGGTGGAGCTCTGCGACTCGATCAAGATCTCCGATCACGAGCTGCGCGAGGACATCTCCGTTCTGAACGTCGTCAACTTCGGGGCGGGCACGTACGTCCTGTACGCCGAGATCGCCGACGACGGGACGATCGAAGTGGACCCCGAGCCCTACGGAGACTCATTCGCGCGGCCCGCACGGCTGCTGCCGGTGGAAGCGAAGGCGCTCGTCGCGGCGATCGATCTTATCGGCGAGCACATTCCCGAGGGCTCGCTTGCGTCCGTGCGCAAGAAGGTCGTGGCTGCGCTCGGAGAGGACCCCGCGCGCGAGGGGCTCCAAGTCGCTCCGCCGGGGGCCGACGACGCGGAGATCTCGCTCGTGGTCTCGCGCGCGATCGCCCAGCGTCACACGCTCTCGTTCGAGTACTACAAGGAGAACGAAGACGAGTTCTCTACGCGCACCGTCGAGCCCTATGCGCTGATCAACGGCCGGGAAGGCTGGTACCTGGCCAGCTTCGACCCAGCTCGGGACGCCGTCCGCCACTTCCGGCTTGACCGGATCAAGTCGGCGACGATCACCGACGAGTCGTTCGAACCGCGTCCGGATGTCGATCCTGCGGCGGACGTTGACGGCTGGCCCAGAACCGGGGAAGTACCCGCTTCCCGCCGCGCCCGGGTCTGGATCTCGCCTGACCGCGCACGTTGGGCTCGCGAGGACAGGGCTGTCACAGCCGAGCTCCGAGACGGCTCGCTGATTGTCGAACTCGGCTTCGCCGGGGTCGATTGGCTTATCCGCGAGGTGTTGAAGGAGGCTGGCGACGCGGTGGTGCTCGAGCCTGACGATGCGCGCAGCGCCGTCCTGAGCGCCGCCCTCGAGATCCGCCACGCCGCGGACCTCGTCACGCGCTAGAAGCGCTAAAGAACCGCTCGCAGCGGCCGATCTATTGGGTGCCGCGGTGCGTGCGGGACCGGATGTCCCAATCGCGCACCGCGGCCAAAAGGCCGTATTCGCGATCAGGGGAGCAAGGACGTTGCACAGAGTCCCCACACGCAGGCTGCGGCTCAGCTACGCGAACGTCATGGCCACGCTGGCGGTCGTATTCGCGATGAGCGGCGGCGCTCTCGCGGCGACGACTACCTGATCACCTCATCGCACCAGATCAGCCCGCGGGTGCTCCGAAAGCTCAAGGGCAACCGGGGACCGCGCGGTCTCACCGGGCAGCAGGGGCCACAAGGCGCCGCGGGCGGCACCGGACAACGCCCTGCCATCGCCGTGTACAACGGTTCAGGCGCCGCCACGTCGTCGCCCACGGACCAAACGCCGCACACGGTCGCGACGCTTCAGATCCCAGCCGCGGGCGAGTACGTGGCGACCGCCAAGCTGCTGGCGACCGGGTGAGCAGCCGTCGCAGTGGGCATCGCCCACCGCGCCCACAGCCCATCTCCGACTAGTCTCCAAACCGCGATGGAAGACCTCAAGGGGCTGATCCTCTCCGGAGGGCGGGGAACCCGCCTGAGGCCGATCACACACACCAGCGCCAAGCAGCTGGTCCCGGTGGCCAACAAGCCAGTCCTGTTCTATGCGATCGAGGCAATGGCGCAGGCTGGGATCGGCGAGGTTGGAATCATCATCGCCCCCGAGACCGGGGACGAGATCCGTGCCGCTGCGGGGGATGGATCGCGGTTCGGGGTGAGGCTGACCTACATCGTCCAGGACGCGCCGCTGGGGCTTGCGCACGCGGTCCTCACCGCCGAGCCGTTTCTGGGCCAGTCACCGTTCGTC
>CATPAX010000044.1 GCA_955652215.1 uncultured Solirubrobacteraceae bacterium
CCGTTCGTGATCGCCTGAGTCGCGAGCTGCCCGGGAACCGCCACGCGCACTACCGGCTCGTAGGAGACCGCCGCCGTGAGCGCTCCAGAGGTGCCGTTGAAGATGCCGAGGCGGTCGGTGACCTGTGTGATCAGACCAGCGTCGCGGGTGAGTGGGCCGAAGACAGCTCCGAGCGCGTCGGTCGCGGTAAGTGGGGCGGGATTCAGCGCGTTACCGGCACGTAGCTGGACGCTGGCCCGGAGCGAGTCAAGGCCCAGGGACAGGACATGGCCTCCGGTGACGACGTACCTGCGAAGTGCCGAGCGAAGCGACGAAGGGAGCCAGCGCTCATCGCCGGCGAGCACGACCGCGGCGTGCCCTGTGAGACTGGGGCCGACACCCTCAATCAGGCCGAGATCGGTGGTCAGGTCATACGGATGGTGAGTCTTGTCCAGATACGCGAGGAGCGCCGCCTGATCGGCGATGCCAGCCGGCAGGCCATCGGCAAGTGGGCGCTCGAGCCTCACCGGGTATCCCGCCGCCAGCGTGTCTGGCATGCCGTCGCCGTCCTCGTCGCCCGGGTTGAGGCCCTGCCAGGTGAGGGCCGGCAGGACGACGAGTACGCGCTGGGGCTGGGTGGCGCCCACCACGAGCGGCACCGCAGTGCGGTATGTGCCGCATGTGACGGACAGCTCGTACAGTCCAGCCCCTGACGACCGCAACGGGACGGCCAGCGCAACCTGGTCGGCCCTCCCCGACGCGGTGGGCTTTCGGGAGCCCGCGCGGGCCAGGCTCCACCGATAGGGACGGCGGCGGGAGTCCACGTAGACGGTCGCCGACCGGCCGCCGGCGAGCGGCACGAGCGGGGGCTGGGCAGCGAGGTACCGGACGGTGATCCCCGCCCGTGGCGTGGTCCCTGGAGGCGGCGGAATCACCACAGGGAAAGAGCCGGTGTTACAGGTCACGTCGGTCACGTCGAGGCCGACAAGATACGTTCCGGCGGGTGCCGGCCTGCCATTGATCGTCCCGTCCCAGACCGCGGTTTGGCCTTTCCACGGGGTCAGAAACGATTTGACCACCCGTGGTGCCCCCGGCAGATCGGTGCGGTAGATCAGGATCGTCCCGCCGCGGTTCTCATTGCCCGAGTAATGGATCGTCGCGCCTTTGACTCCTGGATCGGGGAGCAGCGCAGGCGAGACGCTGCCCACCACAGGGTGTGCCAGGGCCGTGACGAGAATCGCCGTCAGAAGCGCCCCCGACTCGGTGGTCAGGTTGACCGGCCGGTTCTGCTCCCTCAACACGGCCTCGAAGTGATAGACGCCATCCGGGGCGAGCGCGCCGCTGTCTTCGCGTCCCGCCCAGGCGAACGTGAACCGCACGCCCTTCGGAAGATGACGCCCGCTCGCGAGCGTCCTCACGATGTCATCACTCGCGTCGCGCACGTAGACGTCGACGACGTCGGATCGATGCTGGAGATAGAACGAGACCGTGGTCTGCCGGTGGTCGACCCCGCCGCAGCTCTTGCCTTGGAGCGGGTTGAAGACCTCCGGGGTGACGCGTTCTCCGGTGAGCAGCGGTGTCGTGACCTTCAGATGCTGGGTGATGAAGAACGCTCCCACTGTCGCCGCGATCAGGGTCCAGAACGCGAGCACCGGAAGTCGGCTCACAAGCGCACCACCGCCGTGTTCGGTACCTCGAAATCGTGGAACGCCTCGAGTCCACGCGGACGCTCGCTACACAGCACGACTCTGATCGACCCGCCATGGCACACCACGAGCGCCGGGAGCTCTCCGGTGGCGCGGACGTCGTCAAGGCAGGCCAGTACTCGGTCCATCTGCTCCTTCAGCGACTCCCCGCCCGGGAACCGGAACGATTCACCGGCGCGCCGCCAGGCGGCGTATAGCGCGGGCTCGTCACGCTCGATATCGATGAACAGGCTGCCCTCCCAGCGCCCACGATTTGCCTCACGCAGCCGGGGATCAAGACGTAGCTGGAGACCGATTCGCCGGCCGACAGTCTCGGCGGTGTCGCGGGCGCGCGAGAGATCCGATGACCACAGTGACGCAATCGGCTCATCGGCGAGGCGCTCGGCCAGTGCGACGGCCTGCCGGCGACCCGTCTCATTCAGCGGCGTATCGGTGAAGCCCTGTACACGGATTGGGGGGACGTTGTCGTTGGTCTCGCCGTGACGAGCGAGGAGGGTGCCGTCAGCCACTACGGCCGATGCCAAGGGTGTCGGAGCGCAGGCCGAGGCGGAGCGTCTCGAGCGCGAGCACCTCCCCCGGCGGGATGTTCCCGAGGCTGACCTCGGATCCGAAGCGGCGAACGAACCACACCTGCTGATGCTTCAGCGGCGCGTCGAACATGATCCGCGTGACATCGACCCCGTGGACGATCTCGTCGATCAGCCCCTCGCGAACCTCCCCGGTGGGGCGGAAAATGCCGGCCGTGCCCGCCTCTCGCCCCTCGGCGATGACCTTCCACGCTCCCGCCGCAAGCTCGGCCTGCATCAGCTCGACCCAGCGGTACGGCGGCGTGATCGCTCCTGTGTCGTCCTTCGAGCCAACCTCTGACAGGACCGTGAACTCGCGCGACAGGCGCTCGATCAGGTCGAGCTTGCGGTCGTGCTCGAGGGCGATCGTCCCATCGGAAATCTCGAAGTGCTGGAGCCCCAGCTCATGAACCCACGCGATCAGGCGATCGAGGCGATCCTGGGCGATCGCCAGCTCGGTCAGAGTTCCGCCCAGGACCACCGGTATCTCATGGGTGCGATAACGCTCGAGCTTGGGCTCGAGGTTCCCCGTTGCCAGCGCTGTTCCCCACCCAAGCTTGACGATGTCGATGAAGTCCCCGGCCACCTCCACCAGGCCGTCCACCTCAGCGATGGACAGCCCGCGGTCGATCACGTGGGTTATCCCGTCTGTGCGCGGCTTCGGGCTGCGGGCAGGGAGGTCGAGGAGTTCCTGCATGCCGGCTCGCGACGGCCCTATTGAGAGGCGAGGTCGGTGCCGGCAACCACGACCACGGTCGCGCTGCACGGCGCGGCCGGGCAGGCCACGGCTTGTGTCGTGGAATCGATCGGCTGGACGGCCGACGGCTTCAGCTTCAGAGAGCGGGCGACCGCAAGCGCGTCGGGACGATGACCGCGCATGAAGGCAACGACCGAGGAAATGTAGGTCTGCGTGGCGGCGTTGGTGACCGTCCCCTGCTTGTACCCGATGACCTTCAGTCGAGAGGCTACGCGGCCGGCGAGAAGCAGGGTCGATGTGCCATTCAATACTGCGACGGTGACCTTCGAAGGATCGAATGCCGTGCCGGGCTTAGTTCCGTGCGCCGCTGCGGTACTCGTCCGGCCCCCGGCGCTCGCCGAGGGGTTGTTGCCCGGGCTCGTCAGCTGCACGAGCACGAAAACGACGGCAGCTGCGGCGGCGGCTCCGACAAGCAGGGCGGCGGCCAGCCTCACACGTGACCGTCGGACGGGCTCCTCGGCCCCCAGCGGCGGGCGGCGCGGAGGTGTGCGAGGAATCGCGCGTGCCTGCGGGCGCCCAACGGCTCGCGCCGCCACCCCGCCTGCCATGGCCGCGTCGGACCGCGGAGAGCCGTTGCCAGTGCCGGTGCCGGCGAACGTCGCGGGCGCCGCAACCGCGGCGTTCGGTGCCACTCTCGGGATCGGCGTGGCGGACGGGACCTGCGCTCCTGCACCAGCTCCAGCCGCGGGCACCGGCGCCTGCTCCGCCGGGTCATCGGGCTCGACCGCGGGGCCAGGCGGAGCTGGGGGCGCGACCGTCGAGCCTTGCGCCGACGCCGGCACCGCACTCGGGATCAGCCGCGTGGCGGCGGCGAGCGCAGGCGCCCCGACGCCGGCCGGCGCCGCGGGAGCTACGGCTCGTGCCGGTGCCCCGACCGCCGCTGGTACAGGCACGATTCGCGAGGCTCCGATGGCGCCCGCCGGAGCTCCCGGCGAGGCCGGCGAGGGGGCCGGAGCAGGCTGCCTGCGCGCGACCTGGGCGACCCGCGCCTCAAGCTGCTCCACCCGCTGCGCAGCCTCGTAGGCTTGTTCTCTCAGCGTGGCGGTCTCCCGAGCCTGGGCGAAATACAGCAGCACGAGGATCGCCAATCCGAGGATGGCGGCAAACCCCACATCGGCCCCCACCGACGAGACGATCTGGTGGACAGAGAAGGCGAACGGGACCAATCCCACGTCAGTCGCTCAGTCTACGTGGCGATCCGGGCGCCATGATCGGCAGCCCGCGTGCGGCTCCCAGAGAGACTCGAGACTCGGGCGGCGAGCGCTGACGCGTCACCCTCGAGAACGAGCAGATTGATCTCGGCGAAAGTCCGCTCCACCCACTCGGGATCGATCGGATCGCGCTCGGCGAGCAGGATCTTCTGAGCGGGAGTGGGCTGCGGGCGCTCGTCGGGGTTAAACAGATCCTCGTGGAACTTCTCGCCGGGGCGGGCACCGACTATCTGGATCGCGATATCGCGCTCCGGCTCTAGTCCGGACAGCCGGATCATCGTCTCCGCGAGGTCGCGGATCTTCACTGGCTCTCCCATCTCGAGCACGTACACCTCGCCGCTGCGGTCGCCGAGCGAGCCCGCGCGGATGATCAGCTGAACGGCCTCTGGGATGGTCATGAAGTAGCGCTCCATCCGCGGATCGGTGACGGTCACGGGACCTCCGGAAGCGATCTGGCGGCGGAAGATCGGGACCACGGATCCCGAGGAGCCGAGCACGTTGCCGAAGCGGACGGTCCCGTACTTGGTCTGCGGGTACCTCACCGCAGCTGCCGCCACGGCCCATTCCGCGAGCGCTTTCGAAGCTCCCATCACGGTTGCCGGCTTGACCGCCTTGTCGGTCGAGACAAGCACGAACCGGCCGACCCCAGACTGACCGCCGATGCTCGCCATCAGCCGAGTCGCAAGTGCGTTGTTCCGAACCGCCTCGACAGGGTTGTTCTCGAGCACCGACACGTGCTTGTAAGCAGCGGCGTGGAAGAGCACGGCTGGACGGTGCTCGGCGAGGACTTCCCGCATCCGCTCCTCCTCTTTGCAGTCAGCCAGCACCGGTAGCGCGGTGCGGACGTGCCGATCCTCCTCGAGCTCGCGCAGGATCTCGAACAGGTTGTCTTCGGCGTGATCGACGAGCACCAGCCGGCGGGGCCCTACCCGCGCGATCTGCCGGCAGAGCTCTGCTCCGATCGAGCCTCCCGCACCGGTCACCATCACCACGTTCTCGGCCAGATAGCTGCCGACGCGGTCCACCTCCATCACGACCGGCTCGCGACCGAGCATGTCCTCGACTCGCACCTCGCGGAGCTGGCGGGCCACCTGAAGATGCCCGGAGCTGTCCTGGAGGAGCTCGAACATCGTCGGAGTGGTCCGGACCGGGATTCCGCGCTCGCGGCAGGCGCCCACGACCCTGGCCCGGAGCGTCCCGGGGGCCGAGGGAATCGCGATCACGACCTCGTCAGGCTCCACCTCGTCGAGGACCCGGGCGAAGTCGCCCGTCTCGGTCGATCCGAGCACCTTCAGCCCATGCTCGTCCTTGATCGAGCGCTTGCGGGGATCGTCGTCGACGAACCCGACCGGACGCAGTCGCAGCTGTGGGTTACGGACAAGCTCTCTGACCACCAGGCGGCCGCCCTGACCGCCACCCACGATCAGCACGTCACGGGCGCCCTTCGCGACCCGGAAGCTGCGTACGCGCCCCTCGACCACCAGGTGGACCACGAACCGCGCCGCGACGAGCAGCGCCAGCGCCAGCAGGAAGAACATCGCGATCACGCTGACCGGGAGGAGCACTGCGCTCGTGCTCACCGGCGGGGCGCTTTCGCTTGGACGCGGCGCGGTCTCGAGCCCTGGATGCGGCAACAGGCGGGGTGCGGTCTGGAGCACCGGATGCAGCAACGCGATCACGCCGACGATCACCAGCGTCGCGACGACCACCGCCTTGATCACAGCCTCGTAGTCTCGCTGCCCCACAAACGTCCACAGCCGCTGGTACTGCCCGAACGCCGCAAGCACAACCAGCGAGAACGGCACGACCCACCAGATGGTGGACTCGAACAGGTCCTCGTAGCGGACCGGAACGGCGCCAGGAAACCTCAGCCTGAAGGCGAGGAAGTAGGCGAGCGCGACCAACAGCCCGTCCACCAGCAATTGCGGAAGCGAATGGCGGTGAACAGGAATGGCCGCGGGGCTGATCCGCCGGCGCATGCGGGGCACGATTCTAGGGGCTTAGAGGTCCACTCGGATTAGTGCGAGGTGCAGCGCTTACGAGACCTTCAAGATGCTCGAGGTCTGCAGCACACTTCCCGAGGCGCTAACGGCTTGCACCGCGACGTACTGCTGGCTCGAAACGGTGATCGTGGTCTCAAAGCCGCTCCGCCGAGCGCTTCCGACCTGCCTCAGCGCTCCCTGCGTGCTGCCTCCGAGAACACGCCATGAGGCGACGTTCGTAGCTCCATTCCAACTCGCGTAGACCTTCATGGAGTTGCCGTTCCTGGCGGCGACAATTGCCGGTTGCGTCGCCGGCGTCCCGTTCCACACGAACTTATAGGCCCGATAGCTCGGATCAGGTAACGGCCCCCTGTTGTCGATGAAGTGGCCGTCGAGCACGACGTTGCCGAACTGGTCGTACTCGCTGAAATACGACTGCTGCCCCCAGCCCAGGAAGTCGTGCTGACCAGGCAGCTGTTGGTAGTTGCCCTCGAAACTCGAGTACAGCGGGGGTGAGTGCGGGTGCTGCGCCACCTGCCTCGCCGTCATGTTCCGAAGGTTCAGATACAGCTTGATCCCGCGAGACTGGTGAAGAGAGGCTCGGTTGTCGTCGAACAGAGTGACGAACCAGTCGTTCTTGGAGCGGATCCTCACATCATGCTGGAACGCCCAAAACAGTCCGTTGGCCAGCCTGAAGCTGGAATGCTTTCCGCCGAGGCGCCAGATCACCGCGCCGGTAAGCCGATTGACCTTATACGCCGCCCACGTGTTCCGGCCGGAGAGCACGTAGTTACCGTCGTGGTCGACGTCGACTGAGTTCACGTGGAAGTAGTCGTAGATGTGGCCGGGTTGCGTCGGCGCGGACTGGTAGCTGTCGGCGAGTGGGACGTGGTCGAGGCTGTCCCACTGAAATAGCACGAGGCCGGTCGGGATGTCGACCTCCTGCACGACCGAGTCGAGCACGTTCTGCTGCGTCAAGCCACGCACGGACGACGCGTTGACGAAGACCGGATACTCCGCAACGATCAGGGCAGTCCCCTTACGGGTCAGCCGGAACTCGTGCAAATCGGCGCTGAGGCCATTGGCGGCTCGGACCACAGCGATCTGCCGGTACGAGGAGTCGTTGATGATGTCGACTCCGACTCCGATTCCCGCTGACATGTAACCCTGCCACCACGTGAGCACCGGGGCGCCGTGATAGGTCTGGACACGGAAGTCATTTGCGATGTCGTTGCCGGGCAGCGCCTTGAACCACACGAGCTGGCCGTTTGAGTCGATTATTTCGGGACCATCCTGAACCGGGCCCTCCTGCGGGCCCAGGAAGATGTCTCCCGGCGAGTTGGCGCTAGTCCGCTTATCGATCGTCACCGCTGCGGGGGTGAGATCCGGCCGCGATTGGAACTGCCACACGTCGCCGCGAAAGCGCGGTAGGGCGGGATGCCAGTGAAATGGTCCGATGGGCGCCGCGGGCGTTGCCACCCGGAAACTGAACGTACCGTTGGTGGCGCCAGTGATGTTCAGAGAGGTCTGTACGGTGACAGTCTCTCCAGGAGTGAACGGCCGGGACGGGAGGAAGCTTTCTCCCCGTCCATCGGAGTCCGCCTCGAATGTTCCGGAGTGGGCTCCGCTGACCGATCCAATAACAGTGATGCTCCCCACGTGGGCGAGCGAGACACCTCTGAACGCGATCTGTGTCTGGGGTGACGCGACCTGGCCGCCCGGAATCGGATACGTGTACACGGCCGGAGATCGCGCGGAGGCAGCAGCCGGCGCCAGCACGAGCGCCACAAGGAACGCGAGCCCGGCGAGCACGCTCACCACGAACGAAGCCCGCCGGGATGTGTGTGTCCGAGCCACCACCAACCGCACCTCCTGACCTGCCCTCCGCGATGCCCGAATAGAGGCTAATAGAACGACGGGACGCCTTTCCGTCTCGGGAACAGGCCAGATGTCCCGAGAACGTGGCCCCTCGCGTCGAGCGCCAGCACCCTATAGGCCTTATATGCGTGAGCGAGGGTGATAGCCGTCTCAAACCCGCTCTTGCCCGCACTCGCAACCGCTCTGAGATGCTTGCCGCTGGTGCCCGCCAACACCCTCCACTTCGCGACCTGGGTGGCGCCATTCCAGCTGGCATAGACGATCGTCTTGCCATGCGTGGTGCGCACGGCGCCGCTGGGCGGAGACGCCGGCTTGCCGACCCAATTGGCCAGCACTGCGCGGTAGCTCTGATCCGGATCCGGGAACCGCACATCGATGAGGCGCTTTCCGGTCGCGCTGAACTCGGTGAAGTACGGCCGAGAGCCCCATCCGACCAGTGCGTTGCCGCCGGGGAGAAGCTGCATCGAGCCAAGGAACGCCGCCTCGAAGCTGCTGCCCCGCTCGAACTGCGCGACAAGCGTGGCCGTGTGGGCCGTTGTATCGAGCTTCAGGACGAGCCCGCGAGAGGGGCCATTGGGCGGTGAAGATCCGCTCGCCCTCACGTCGCAGCACGCGTCGTCGAACACCGTCAGCTGTCCAGTGCTGTCGAGCTGAACGTGGTGTTGCCACGAGAACGCTGCATGGGGGCCGAAGGTGAAGCTACTGGCCGACCCTGCACCCAGCGTCCACTGGATGTTCCCGGTCGGGGCGTCGACCATGTACACGCCCCAGGTGTTCCGCATCGAGACCAGGAAGCTTCCACCCGGCACCAGCTGAATCGAGTTGACGTGATAGGCGTCCCACGGTGTCGAAACCGAGCCGGGAGCGGACTTTGACTCAGTCAGCGGGATGTGCTGAACCGCGTCCCAGTTCTGCAGCAACGCCCCGGTCGTCAGGTCATACTCCTGGACCGCCGAGTCGAGCAGCGTTCCGTTGGGCGCCCCGTGGAATGGCACGAGGTTCATCGGGACCTGCTTGTAGGCGGTCACCCAGGCATTGGTGCCGCTGATCACCATCTCGTGCGGGCTGATGATCCATCCATCCGCACCGGTCAGGGGCTTGCCGATCTGGCGATAGTCCTGGCCCACCACGACATCTTCGCCGGAGACGGTGGCCCCGGTGCCCGAGATCACGCCCTGCCACCAGCTGAGCGCCGGCTTGCCGTTATAGCTCTGAACCTCGAGATTCATCGCCAGGTTGGAGGTCCGGATCGGGTTGAACCAGACGGGCTGAAGCCGGCTACTCAAGATCATCGGACCGCTCTGGCCGACCAGCGGTGTGGAGAACCCCAGATTCTTGAAGTTCGCGAGAAAGAAGTCACCGGAAGTGAGCTTCTTGGCGGTCTTCCCGACCGTGCTGAGCTTCGGCGGATGCAGCTTCGGAGCCGAGTAGAACGTCCATGCGCCCTTGGTCGTGTAAGCGCCGATCGGTTGGGCGGCGACTGCCGTCGATGCCGACCCCGCAGCGAGCCCGGTGCAAATGAAAGTGGCCGCGACCGCGGCCTTGAGGCGGATCTTGAGCATGTCCATATCCGACCGTAACACGCGCACGCGTCGGATTGTTTCGCCGCTGAGCCTACGAAAAGGAGGCGATCGCCGCGACGACTTCGGCCGCCTGCGCCTGAGTCAGCACCGGGCTCATGGGCAGCGCGAGATTTTCGCGCGCCAGCTCCTCCGTAACCGGTAGCGGGAGTGAATCGCGCACATAGGGGGTCATCGCCGGCTGGCGGTGAAGTGGAGTCCGGTAGTACCCGCGGGACTCGATCCCCCGCTCTTGCAGGGCGCTGATCAACTCGTCGGCTCGGGGATGGGTCACCACGTACAGGTGCCAGGCGGGCTCTGCGCCCGGTGCCACCCGCGGCGTACCGACGTGTCGCTCAAGACCCGCCTGCGCGTAGCGATCGGCTGCCGCTCGTCGCCCCGCGCACCAGCCGTCGAGCTCGCGAAGCAGGACGCGCAGGACGGCAGCCTGCAGCTCGTCGAGCCGAGAGTTATAGCCCACGTGCTCGAATGTCCGCTTATCCCGGGAACCATGGAAACGAAGCGTTCGCGCCAACGCCGCAACTTCATCTGAGTGGGTCGCGATCGCACCCCCGTCCCCGAAGCATCCGAGGTTCTTCGAGGGGTAGAACGAGAACGTCGCGGTGGCGCCGAGAGCCCCAGCCCGCCGGCCGTCGAGACTCGCTCCGGCGGCCTGGGCGGCGTCCTCGAGCACCGGGACCCCCAGCCCTGAGAGCTCGAGTACGGGAGCGGGGGAACCGAACAGGTCGACAGCCACGATCGCCTTCGTATTCGAAGTCAGGGCTGCCCGAACGGTGTCCGGCGTGACGTTGCGCGTTTCGCGATCGACATCGCAGAACACCGGGCGGGCTCCCGCGGTGACGATTGCCTCAGCGGTTGCGTAGAAGGTGAACGACGGCACGACCACTTCGTCACCGGGTCGGATCCCCATCGCCCTGAGCGCGATCGTGATCGCGTCGGTTCCGTTGGCCACGCCGATCACATGCTTGGCGCCGAGATAGCCGGCGAGCTCGCGCTCGAACGCATCGACCTCCGGCCCCAGAATGAACCTGCCGCCCCGGACCACGGCACCGAGGCGATCAAGGATCTCCGCGCGCAGAGCGGCGAGCGGCGTCTCGGCGTCGAACAGCGGAATCGGCATATTCACTTAGAAAACCCTAATCGGAGTGGGAACCCGGCACGGGTGTCGGGCGCTACGCTAAACCGCCTTGCTTGCTTTCGCCTCTGTGACCGGACCTCTGGTCAACCTGGCCACGAGCGTGATCCGAAGCCTCGGGCTGGGCGGCGTGGCCGTCCTGTGTGCCACCAGCGGCGTGATCGGCGTGCCTGGGAGCGAACCGACGATGCTGTTTGCGGGCTTTAACGTCTACGAGGGTCACCTCACGCTGCTCGGGATCATCGTCTTCGGGGTGATCGGCGACATGATCGGGGCCTCGATCGCCTACAGCATCGGTTATTGGGGCCAGCGTGAGCTCCTGCAACGCCGCGGCTCGGCGCTGCATGTGAGCGGGCAGAGGCTCGACCAGGCGCACTCTTGGTTCGAGCGCCGGGGGGCTGTCGTGGTCCTCATCTCGCGCGTGGTGCCGCTCGCAAGGGCGGTGTTCCCGTACGCCGCCGGGGTGGCCAGGATGCCGTTCGGTCGGTTCTTCGCGCTGGCCACGGTGGGGTCGATCATCTGGATCGGAGCACTCGGGGTGCTCGGGCGCGAAGTGGGCCACCAATGGCAGAGTTGGCGCCACCACCTCGAGTATGCCGACTATGCCGCAGCGGCCCTGCTGGTTCTGGCGGTTGTTTACCTGCTCGTCAGGTGGTCCCGCTCGCGGAGAGCCGCCTCGCTCCCCGCCAGCGACGCCCACAGCGCACGTGAAGGCGAGAGCGAGCAGACGACCGCCGATGTGGCTGGAAAATAGCCGGCGCGCCACCGATCGCCTCACGGTTTCGCAGGCAGTACTGCTCGGCGCGCTGCACGGTCCGGCTGAGCTCCTGCCGATCTCTTCATCAGGTCACGTCGCGATCATTCCCTGGCTGCTTCGCTGGGACTACGCCCAGCTCGACGACGAGCTTCGCAAGGCGTTTGAGGTCGCGCTTCACGCCGGAACGGCTGCAGCGCTGATAGTCACTCTGCGTGATGAGGTCGACGCCGC
>CATPAX010000045.1 GCA_955652215.1 uncultured Solirubrobacteraceae bacterium
GTGGGCGTGACGGCCCAGTCGGTGGCCGGTTCGCTTGCGATCTACCTGTCCGTCGGGCTGATTTTCGCCTGGGTGATCGGCTTCGTGGCCCAGCTCGACGGAACGCCGTACTTCGCCCAGCACACCAGCGGAACCCAAGGTGACAAGGTCTATTTCAGCTTCACCGTCTTGACGACGACTGGCTTCGGCGACTTCACCCCCGCGACACCAGCCGGACACGCGCTCGCGGTGATAGAGATGCTCACCGGCCAGCTGTACCTGGTCACGGTCATCGGACTGCTGATCGGAAACTTCGCCGCCAGGCGGCGGCCCGTCTAACGCGCGGTTTGGGGGCCTCCACCCCCGGCATCGTGGTGCGCGCAGGCGAGCGATCGACGGGCAGGCTTGCTTGCCAAACCGCCGCCGCGGCACCATCCTCCGGGAATGACCGAACAGCCGGAGGACGGCCCCACTCATCCCGCTCCAGATGCTGCTCCGGCGCCCGTACGAGCGCCGCACCGGCACCGAATCCTGATCGGCACGCTGTTCGTCCTCGCGACGATCATCGGCTTCGCCGCCGCCCACGCCGTGTGGGTGAACCGGCAGGCACTCAACACCGACAACTGGACCAACACGAGCTCGCGGCTGCTCGAGAACCAGCAGATCCAGACCGCGGTAGCGGCCTACGCGGTGAACCAGCTATTCAGCTCGGGGATTCCTCAAGCAGAGCTCAAGGCCGTGTTGCCCACGAAGCTGCAGGCACTCGCCGGCCCGATCAGCTCGGGGTTCCAGCAGCTCGCCGGCCAAGTCGCACCGAGGGTTCTCGCCTCGTCACAGGTCCAAACCGCGTGGCGTGAGGCGAACCGTGCGGCGCACTCGACGCTGATAAAGATCATCAACGGCGGTGGCTCTCTGGCATCGACGAGGGGTGGCGCCGTCACGCTCAATCTGCACGCGATCATTGCCCAACTCGCTGCGTCTTTGGGAGTGCAGCAGCAGGTCGCCGCTGCGCAATCGAAGCTTCAGGCGAATCAGGGCACGGTGCAGGGGGCCGCGAACAAGCTCGGCATCACCCTACCCCCCTCGACCGGCCGGCTGGTGATCATGCGCTCCAATCAGCTGGGAACGGCGCAGGACATCGCCGGCGGCGCCAAGGGTTTGGCGCTCGTGCTTCCGCTGCTCGCGTTCGCGCTGTTCATTCTTGCCGTGTGGCTGTCCAGAGGTCACCGACAGCAGGCCTTGAGGATGACCGGCTGGTGCTTCGTCGGCATTGGCCTGCTCGTGCTGATCGAACGCCGAGTTGCCGGAAACGAAGTAGTCAACGCGCTGGTGAAGAATCCGTCGAACAAGCCGGCCGCCCACCAGGTGTGGGCCATTAGCACAACGCTGCTCTATGACATCGCCGTCGCGTTGGTCGCCTACGGGCTGGTCTTCGTCGTCGCCGCATGGCTCGGAGGCCACACGCGTCCGGCGACGGCTGTGCGACGTGCACTCGCCCCGACCCTTCGCACCCGACCCGCCGCTGCCTACCTCACCGTATACATCGCGCTGCTGCTCGTGGTCTTCTGGGGCCCGACACCCGCCACGCGCCAGATCCCCTACATCATCGGATTTATCGTGTTGATCGCCATCGGTGTCCATGTCCTGCGCGGCCAGGCGGCCAGGGAGTTTCCCAACGCTCAGGCCGGCGACACGATGCGCTCGATACACGCGTGGAACGCGCAGCGGCGACAGCCTGTCGCGCCGGCGCCCATGCCGGTAGCAGCGGGGCACAACGCCGGCCGTGTCGCCGGACTGGAGCGCCTGGCACAGCTTCACGCCGACGGGGCCCTCACGGACGCCGAGTTCGCGGCTGAGAAGGCGGTCCTCCTGAACGGCTCCTGACGGCGCCTGCCGATCAGTCACCACCGCAACCGAATGCGCGCCATTTGCCACCATGCGCGAGCTTGAGGGCTGCCATAGTGTCTCGCCATGGCTTTGCGTGTGGCGATCGCTGAGGACAGCTACCTGGTTCGGGAGGGATTGAGCCAGCTGCTGGCTGGTGCGCCGGAGCTGGACGTGGTTGCGGTGTGTGAGGACACATACTCGCTGCTCGAGGCGATCGAGCGCGATTCCCCCGATGTGGTCCTGAGCGATATCCGGATGCCGCCGTTTCGCGAGCGCGAGGGTATCCGGGTGGCCGCCCAGCTGCGCGAGACCCATCCGGGGATCGGAGTGGTGATCCTCAGCCAGTACGCCGATCCGATCTTCGCGCTCGAGCTGTTTGAGTCAGGTTCGGAGGGGCGCGCGTATCTGCTCAAGGAGCGCGTCGGGGATCGCGGCGAGCTGGTTGGGGCGATTCAAGCGGTCGCTGAGGGCCGATCGATGGTCGATCCGAAGATCATCGATCTCTTGATCGCGGAGCGTGCGCGCGCGTCGGCGTCGCCGCTCGATGAGCTCACGTCGCGTGAGCGCGAGGTGCTCGCGGAGGTGGCGACCGGGAAGAGCAACGCGGCGATCGCGTCTTCGCTGTTCTTGACCAAGCGCGCCGTCGAGAAGCACATCAACGCGATCTTCATGAAGCTGAACCTGCGTGAGACCGGTGATACGAGCAGGCGCGTAAAGGCGACCCTGATCGTCCTGGCCGATGATGGCCCGCACTCAACCGAAGGCTGACCGGCTGTCGGGACAGCGTGGCGGGGCCAATCGTCGCGCGATGGCAAGAACGGGACCTCACCCGTTTCGGTTGATGCGTCAGGCCTCGTATGGCTCGATATTCGATCCGCACACGTAATCGTTGACCGATCTCCGAAGGAGTCCATATGCCCGTCGTAGGAGCGGATACACACCAGACCTTATCCGGCGTCGCAACCGGCGACATGACGCTTCTCGAGGACGCTCTCGGGCTGCGCGAGGCGCAGCTCGAAGCGACAGGCCTCGACTCGCGGACATTCGCGCTCGTGAAGATCGCCGCCTTGATCGCGCTCGATGCCCCGCCGGCGTCCTATGCGTGGCAGGTCGCGAACGCGCTCAGTGACGGAGCGACCCCGGAGGACATTCTCGCCGTGCTCCGAGCTGTTGCGCCGCAGGTCGGCGGTCCCAGAGTTGTCGCCGCCGCGCCCGAGATCATGGTCGCGCTCGGACTGGCACTTCCCGAGGACTCGGAATAGGAGGTCGGCGATGTTCATGCGACGTCGTCCTCTGCTCCGTGCCGCAGCGGTAGGCGGTGGTGCCTATGCCATGGGCAGGCGCCGAGCCATGGGGCAGCAGCAAGAGGCCAGCCAGGACCAGCGAATCGACGACCTCGAGAGCCAGCAGGCGGCAGCGCCGGTGGCGCCCTCGAGCGCAGGTATCAGCTCGGACGCGGTACAGAAGCTCCAGGAGCTCGGAAAGCTCCACGAGCAGGGCGTGCTCACAGATGACGAGTTCGCAACACAGAAGGAACGATTGCTGGCGAGCTGAAGGTGGCGATCGTATGGCGCCGACATCCTCGCAGGGCGCAGCTGAGCGTACGTTCGAGCCTGGGCGCTGAGGTGCGCCGGTGGCAGGGCTAGCCTCCCTCAGCGCCACCGCATTGCGCCCAGGGCGCCGGCTCGTCCTGCTCGGAGGGCGTGCGGGGCGAGGTGCCCGGCAAGCAGTCTCCCAACCGGCCAGATGGGCGGTCCTTTCGTCGCTTGATGCGGCGCTGTCCGCGGCCGATGCCGCGCTGAGCTCGCCGCTCGCCCAAGAGGCGCTCGGTCGGATCTTGGGCAGCCGCCTGGCCGCCGATGTGTTCCCGCGGCGGGTCGCCCCGGCCCTGCGTAGCCCGGATCTCGAGCGGATGATCGCGCAGGTCCTCGACAGCGCGGATGCGGAGCGGCTCATCGGACAGTTGATCGACAGCCGCCTCGCCGACGTGGCCGTACGGCGGTTGCTGGAGAGCGACTGGCTCTGGGTCCTCATCGAGGAGGTCGTGGGAAGCCCCTCCGTGACGGCGGCGATCAGCCAGCAGGGCGTCGGCTTCGCCAACCAAATCGCCGGGGTGGCGCGCGACCGCTCCCGAACTGCGGATGACCGGCTCGAGCGGCTCGCCGCGCGCCTGACGCGGCTTGTCCCTCGTGCCGCCGGTCGACCTGGCGTCGAGCCCGCGTCAGGACCATGATGGCGCGGCTTTATCCACCGCCCGCGGATGGGGAGGTAGTCAATACGGGACTCGACGACGCGCTCCGTAACGGTGCCGGACCGAACCCCGATTCGGGTATCGCGTACGCGGGCCTCGTCACGCGAGCAATCGCGATCGTGGTCGACGCAGTGCTGATCGATGGAGCCGCATTCGCGGTGACCGGTGCGGTGCTGCTGGTGGAGTCCGTGTTCGCCCCGTGGCCCAAGCACCACACACTTGCTCTCACAGCCGGCGGCGCCCTGTTCTTCGTCTGGGTGATCTCCTACTTCGCCGTGTTCTGGACGACCACCGGACAGACGCCGGGCGGACGGGTCATGCAGATCCGGGTGACCCGCGCGGACGGCACTCGCCTGCGGCCGCGACACGCTTTTGTTCGGCTCGCCGGCATGGTGCTTTCACTGCCGTTCTTCTGGGGCTATCTACCGATTCTCTGGAGCGCGCGTCGCCGGACTGTGTTCGATGTCATGGCGGGCACCGTCGTCACGGAGCGCCCACCCTTGTCCGGGACGGATCAAGGTGGTGACTCGGGCCGCGTCTCGCACTCTCACGCGAGCGGGATCGCGCCCGCGAGTACGGTCCCCTGACCCGGACCGGACTGAATCGTCACAGTGCCGCCGACGGCGGCGAGACGATCGCTGAGGTTGCTCAGGCCTGTGCCGTAGGGCGTGGTTTGCAAGTCGAACCCCGCTCCGTCGTCGCGGACCTCGAAATGCAGTTCCTGGTCTTGCCAGAGCGAGATCGTCGCGCAGGTCGCTTGGCGAGCATGCTTGGCGGCGTTCTGCAGTGCCTCCGTGCACGAGAAGTACACGGTCGCCTCGATCTCGGCCGGATAGCGGCCGAGCCCGTCCGCGCGCACCGTCGTTGGCAGCGCTGCCTCGCGGCTTACCCCGCGCAGGGCCTGTCCGAGCCCGGTCCGGGCGAGAAGGGGCGGATAGATGCCGCGTGCCAACGATCGAACCTCGTCGATCGTCGCATCTACGTCCTCCTCCAACGCGTGGAGCGCCTGTGCGCGCGCAGGATCGTGA
>CATPAX010000046.1 GCA_955652215.1 uncultured Solirubrobacteraceae bacterium
CCCATCCACGAACAACAAGACCAAGAGCGGCAAGCCCGGTAACCAGCACAACAATCCGACGCTCTACCAAGGCACCCCGCAGCCGCCGTCGCACGCGGGCGGGGGCGGCGGAGGTCAGTCAGGCGGCGCCGGGCTCTGACCGGCAGCGCTCCTGGGGGGGGCACGGTTGGTCAACGGGGCCACGGCTGGTCAACGGCCGGGGCACGGCTGGTCAACGGCGGCGGACAGCGGGCACTGAACGGTACTCCGTCGGTCAGGAGACGTTGATGCGTTCGTGCTCCGAGGCTCGCAGGACGTTCCGATCGAAGGAGACCAACGTCGCGCCAATGTGGCGCGCCGTCGCGAGGCAATACGCGTCGGGAAGGCTGATCGGGTGGCGCTGGCGTAGCCTGGCGGCGTCTACGCCGATCGCTTCGTTGGGGCAATGGACGGAAATGCCGAGCGCTGCGATCGCCTCCCGGGCAGCCGTCAGCCTGCCACGGTCCCGAGCCGGCGCAATCAGGACCTCCGTCAGGTTGACCACGCTGATCATCCGCGTCGCCTGCTGCTGGCGCCATGTGGTGAAGAGCTCACGCGCTTGCCGATGATGCTTGTCATCGCCGTCGAGCGCCCCGATCAAGACGTCTGCATCGAGGAGCAGCCTCAACGCTGCTCGTCTTCGGCGTCGAGCTGATCGAGGTAATCGGCGGGATAGGTTCCGGTGAGCGCCCCGAGTGCGTCCTCGAACCCGAGGGACGCGCGGCGCAGACGCAGCTCGCCGTTTCCTGCCGGCTCGACCGTGACCTGCTCGCCGGCACGGAGGCCGACCTCCTCAAGGGCAGCGACCGGGATGGTCACCTGGTTCTTTGCCGAAATGCGCGGCATCGCCTTTACCATACCAGTAAAGGCGGAGCGGCACTGGGCGTGGCGCGGCTCAGACCCCCGGCAGCTGCGACTGGATCCAGCGCTCGAGGTCCGGACCGCTCTCGACGCTGACGATCACCGCGTAGCGCGTGTGTTCGCTCGCGTGATGGCCGCCGTGCCACAGGAACTCGGAATCGACGACCGCTTGCTGGTATTTCGGCAGCGGGATCTTGACCTCGCCCTTGCGGTCGAACTCCGTGGGACGCACGACCAGCGCGCTGGACGGGTCCTCGGTCAGTTCCAGCCACACGCGGACGACCCACCCATTGGTCTCGGGGTTGCCCTGGTTGTTGTTGTCGAGGTGCAGCCCCCAACGGCATTCGCGCATCGTGTTCGGCGACATGCGCAGCAGCTGCACCCGGCCGAAGCGCACCCCCATCGACTCGATCCAGTTGACCAGCGTCGGGCACTTCTTGGCGTTCTCCGTCCAGATTCCGTCGAGGTCGGCCTTGCCGTACTCCCAGAACCCCTTCAGCTCGATCTCTCCCGTGGCCGAGGTGATCGGCGCAAAGAAGGTGGTCGGGTCGCTGGAGTACGTCGTGTAGGCCAGATCCTCCCACTCGGACGTTGGGATCTCCGGTCCCTTGTACTTGTCGAGCACCATGAAGCCCCCCGCCTTCTCGAGGATCGGCATCCGGTAGTGGGGCGTCTTGCGCTGCTGGAGCGATGCGGGGCGCAAGCCGGTGCGGCGCAGGATCTGCTTCGTGTACTCGTTCTTGATCGCTGACGGAAGCGTGGGCAACGGTTCTCCAATGAGTCGGATTTTCGTTCTCGCCCAGCCGGACCGGGCCAGCGGCGAAGGATAACCACTACTGTTACGGCAACCCGCGGGCCCCGCGGGCAAACCAACGTACTGCTGAGACGAATGCCAAAGGAAGAGAAAGTCGAGCTGGAGGGAGAGGTCGTCGAGGCCCTCCCCAACGCGATGTTCCGCGTGAAGCTCGACAACATGGACCGCGTCGTGCTCGGGCACGTCGCGGGCAAGATGCGCCGCTTCAGAATCCGGATCCTCCCGGGCGACCGGGTGCGTGTAGAGCTCTCGCCCTACGACCTGGATCGCGCGCGGATCGTCTACCGGCACCGTTGAGCCGGCCCACCGACCGTCCGTAGCGGCGTTGCGCGAGCGCGAGCTGATCGAAGCGATCGAGGCGCTGCTCGAAGCTGACAGCCCCCGAATCGTTCGCGGCTTGGGCGACGATGCGGCGGTCGTGCGCTGCGACGGGTACGCGGTCACGTCGGTGGACGCGATGATCGAGGGCGTTCATTTCCACCGCGACCAGCTCCCGCCCCGTGACATTGGCTACCGAGCCCTGGCCGGCGCCCTTTCCGACCTCGCGGCGATGGGAGCCGCGCCCGGGGAGGCGTACCTCGTGCTCGGCGTCCCGGCCGGCCGGACGGCGACCGACGCTCTCGACGTGGTCGGCGGAGCGCACGAGCTTGCGGTGCAGGCCGGTGTGGTAATCGCCGGCGGGGACGTGACGAGGGCGCCGTCGTTGACTGTCTCGTTCACGGTCGTCGGCTGGGCGGCGGACCCCGGGGCGCTGGTCGGGCGCGATGGGGCGACGCCCGGAGATCTGGTCGGGGTGAGCGGAGACCTCGGAGCAGCCGGCGCCGGCCTGGCGATTCTCGAGGGCCGCGCCGGCTCCTCGCTTTCCCCGGGGCTGCGGGATGAGCTCGTCACGCGCTTCGCCCGACCGGAGCCGCGGCTCGCGGCCGGGCGCGCGCTTGCCGGTCTCGGCGTGCACGCGATGATCGACCTCTCGGACGGGCTCGCGACCGATGCCGGCCACCTCGCGCGCCGCAGCGGGGTCGGCATTGAGATCTCTCTCGCGCAGTTGCCGCTGGCCGGCGGGGTATGCGAGGTCGCGGGCGAGCTTGGGGTCGATCCCCTCGAGCTGGCAGCGACGGCAGGCGAGGACTACGAGCTCTGCTTCTGCGTGCCCCCGAAAGCGAGCCGCAGCCTCCAGAGCGCTCTGGCGCGGTTGGCCCCGACTCTCGGAGTCACGTTTATCGGCTCGGTGGGCCCCGGCGTGGGCGAGGTCAGGTTCGTCGGCTCAGGCGCGGAGCTGTCGGGCTTCGAGCACTCGTTCTGAGGCTCTGATGGCACCAGCAGGGCGATGTGCGCACGGCGGCGGATGATCGCGTCGGCGACTGCCTTCGCATCGACCTGGTAGCTACCGGCGCGCACGCTCTCCTTGAGCGACTTGACTGTTTTCTTGCTCTTCTCTGGCATCAGGTTGGATAGTAATCGGCAGGTTCTGCCTGCATCTCGACGAGCTTTTCGTCGAGTCAACGTAAATCATGGGCCGAGCGCCCACCGCTGAGACCGTTACCGGTTTCGCTGTGACGAATCCGGTTGCCGTACCTAGCTGAGAATACGGGCCCAGTCCACGAGGTTTTCGATAGTATGCGCGGCCCTGCTCGTATAGCCCTAGACCTGAGCAAGATCGAACATGACCCAGATCACTCTCATCGGAGCCGGCAGCGTCGAGTTCACCCGCATCCTCCTGGCCGACCTGGCCGAGTTTCCGGAGCTGCGCGCCTCGTCAATCGCCCTGCACGACATCGACGAGGAACGCCTGGCCACCGCGGAGCGGATCGCCCACTACGTCAACAGGGCGACTGGCGCGGAGTTCGCGATCAGCGCCCACCTGGACCGACGGGCGTCGCTGGATGGTGCAGACTTCGTGGTCAACGAGATCCAGGTCGGCGGGCTTCAGGCCACTCTGCACGACTTCGAGATCCCGAAGAAGTACGGGCTGCGCCAGACGATCGGCGACACAATCGGCATCGGCGGGATCTTCCGTGGGCTGAGGACGATTCCGGTGCTCCTCGCGATCGCGGACGATATGGCCGAGCTGTGCCCCGACGCGATGCTGATGAACTACGCGAACCCGATGGCGATGCTCCCCTGGTCGGTTTGGGAGGGCAGCCGCTTCCAAAACGTGGTCGGTCTCTGCCACTCGGTGCAGAACACGCACCAGCAGCTGGCGCAGAGAGTTGGAGTGCCAGTGGGGGAGATCGAGTTCCTGACCGCCGGCGTCAATCATCAGGCGTTCGTACTGCGCTTCGAGCACGACGGCGAAAGCCTCTACGGGCAGTTGGACGAGGCGATTGCGCGAGACCCCGAAGGGCTCGGCCGCACCGTTCGCGTCGAGATTTACCGCCGGCTTGGCTATTTCCCCACGGAATCCAGCGAGCACAGCGCGGAATACGTTCCGTGGTTCATGTCGCACGAGGATCAGATCGAGCGCTACCGGATTCCCGTGGACGAGTACATCCGCCGGTCGCTGGAGAACCTCGACGAGTATGAGGAGACCCGCCGCCGCCTGGCCGCCGGCGAGGAGTTGACGATGGACGACGAGGGTGAGCTGGCGCCGCGCTTCATCCACTCGCTGGTCACGGGCACTCCGCGCATGGAGTACGGAAACGTGCAGAACCGCGGGCTGATCGAAGACCTCCCATGGGGTTCCTGCGTCGAGGTTCCGTGCCGCGTCGACGGCGAGGGCATCCATCCGATCAGGGTCGGCAAGCTGCCCACCCAATGCGCCGCGCTGAACCGCGCCTTCCTGAACGTCGCGGAGCTGACGCTGCGCGCCGTGCTCGAAGGCAGTCGCGAGCACGTCTATCAGGCGGCGATGCTCGATCCCAACACCGGCGCGACACTCACGATCGCGGACATCATGGAGATGGTCGATGAGCTGATCGAGGCCCACGGCGATCTGATGCCCGAGGGCATCCACCGAACCGGGAGTGCACGCGCACGATGAGGTACCGCGCCGTACTCATCTGGCTGGTCGGGCTCGCACTGATGCTCGCGGGCGGAGGCGCTGCCGTGGCCAAACGTCCGCACTACCCGAAGCTGCCCACCTCAGGCGACTCGTGGTACTGGGAGATCTCAGCCCCGAAGACCGGGCTCACGGGCTTGCCCGTGACGAGTGCCGCCTACCCGCAGCCGGGGAGCGCACGAATCTGGGACACCGACCTCTTCTACGACTCGAACACCTCATATAACGACAGGCACGGAAACCCTGTGCTCAGGCCGCCGACGGGCCCTTCGCCGGTCGTGCAGGCAATCCACCTGGCGGGTCACTACAGCATCTGCTACGTCGAGGCTGGCGCGTTCCAGACGAACTTCCCCGATAACGCCCACTTCGCTTCCGCCGACTACGGCCACCGCGCCCGCCGCTACAACTACTACGGCTATCCGAATGAGTGGTGGTTCGATACCCGCGGCTTCGCCCACTACCTCGCGGGACATCCGGAGACGCTCACTGGCGCCGCGCGGAACATAGCCGCGGGGCTGGCATACCGCTTCAGGTGGTGCCAGCGCGAGGGTCAGGACGCGGTCGAGCCGGATGACCTGGACGGCTACACCAGCAAGAGCGTGACCGGCGCCCCCGGAGCGGGCTGGGGACTGACCCAAGCCGACTCCCGGGGGTTCGAGCGCTGGATCGCCTACCAGGTTCACGCCGACGGCATGGCCGTGATCCAGAAGAACGACCCGAGCAACGCGTCGGTCAACGCACGCATGTTCGACGGCGTGATCACCGAGGAGTGCAACGCCTACCACGATCCCTGCGCCGGGCGTAGAGGGGACTGGAGGGCCTATCTCGCGGCGCACAAGCCCGTCCTCAACGCTGAGTACACCCAGGACGGCGAGCGGGTGGCGAAGTTCTGCTCGGCAGACCAGCGCTGGGGAATCTGGGGTGCGCTCTTCAGCGTGAACCTGGACGGGTCGCTTTACCGGCCGTGCTGGAACGCCCAGAACCAGCTCTGACCTAATGGCTCTCGCCGGAACGTCGCGCCATTTCGGGTGGGACTTTTCGCTGGGATCCACTCGCTCGAGCGCGTGCGCGCGGCGAGGCGCACGAATGCCGATCACAAGGACGAACCGGACCGACCACGTCGTTTTCACTTGCGCCGAGCGCATCTGCTCGCATAGGGATGCGCATTCCTGCTTGATCAGCGTCGAAGTCGAGTAATGTCGATCACTGCTCGAGGCCATTAGAGCAAATGAGACCGGAAAGTGAAGTACTACCTCGTATCGATCGCAGCTGCCGGAGCGCTCGCATTCCCGGCCGCCGCCGCGTCCTACACGCCGCCACCCGCCTCGGGTGATTCCCGGTCCCTACTC
>CATPAX010000047.1 GCA_955652215.1 uncultured Solirubrobacteraceae bacterium
CAAGGGCGAGCAGCCACCCCGCCTGGTCCCCGAGGCCGGAGGCAAGCAACCGCAGCGGCGCTGTCGATCCGCCGAACAGCGCGCCGCCGCCGCCCGCACCACCGCCGCCTGGGCCACCCGACTGGCCGGCGATCCGGCCGAATCCGTTATATCCGAAGATCAGAGACCAGATGCTGTTATCCGAGGTTCCCGAGATCCACGGCCGATCCGCCGCGGGGGTCAGCGTCACGAGCAGCGGCCACGCCCCGCCGATGATCACCGCCGCGACCCCACCCGTGAGCAGGCTCCGCAGCGCCGCAATCCGCCCGCGTGGAGCTACCCACATCCACGCTGCGGCGATTCCGGGGACGACCATCAGCGCCACCGCCATCTTCGTCTCGAAGCCGAGTCCGACGCAGACACCGCTCAGGACGATCCACTTCGTCCTACCGTCCTGCAGGCCGCGAACCACGAACCACAGGGCCGCGACACAGCAGAGGGCCAACAGCTCGTCCGGGTTGTTGTGCCGGGAGACCGCGACGACGACCGGCGTCGTCGCCAGTGCAAGCCCCGCGGCGAATCCGGCGGGCCGTCCGAAAACGCGGCGTGTGAGGTCATAGGTGAGCACGACCGCGAGCACGCCCATCAGCGCCTGCGGAACGAGCAGGCTCAGCGGGTGAAAGCCGAACACCCGCGCCGACAGCGCCTGCACCCAGAGCGAGAGTGGTGGCTTGTCGACAGTCATCAGCCCGGTTCGGTCAAGCGAGGCGAACAGGAAGTCGTGCCAGCTCGTGCTCATCGAGCGCACAGCCGCCGCGTAGTAGATGTTGGCCCAGCCATTGACGCTGAGACCCCAGAGGTTGAGGACCCCCGCGGCGGCGGCGAGTGCGGTGATCTCGGGCTTTGCCACCGCGCGTCGCCACAGCGCTGTCCACAGGCGACCGCGGGAGCCTCGACGAAGCACGCTTTGGTAAGTGAGGGAGTTGGCGCTCATCCCTACGGCTGGTCGGGAAGCCGGTGCGCTTCGGCGTAGGCCCCCGCGAGCGCCATCGCGCCCAATCCGAGGGCAGTGATCGCCGTCAGGGTGCGCAGAAGCAGTCTCATCGTGTGGCGCGAAACGATCCCCGGTCGGGCGAAGCGCCGGCGAAGACGTTCCTAAGACCGCCGTAGGAACAGTGCCATTGGCCGCAGGCGCCGGCCGCCTCTCTGGGTGCCTACAGTACGTGGAGGTCCTCTCCACGGGAGCAATCCTTGTCTGCGAACAGCCTCAACGCCCGATCGACGCTCACGGTCGGTCAGCACGAATACGAAATCTTCCGAATCGATGTGCTTCAGGAGCGCTATGACGTTGCCCGTCTGCCGTTCTCGCTGAAGATCCTGCTCGAGAACCTGCTCCGCAACGAAGACGGCGAGTCGGTTCGCGCTCGCGACATCGAGGCGCTGGCGAGCTGGGATGCGCGCGCAGAGCCAAGTGCCGAGATCGCGTTCATGCCGGCACGAGTCGTGATGCAGGACTTCACCGGAGTCCCGGCGGTGGTCGACCTCGCCGCGATGCGCGACGCCATGCATGAGATGGGGGGCGACCCAGGCGCCATCAACCCACTCGTTCCGGCCGAGCTCGTGATCGACCATTCCGTCCAGGTCGACGCGTTCGGCTCGCGATCGGCATTCGCCCGGAACGCCGAGCTCGAGTTCGAGCGAAACAAGGAGCGCTACGCGTTCCTGCGCTGGGGTCAGGGCGCGTTTGCGAACTTCAAGGTTGTCCCCCCCGACACGGGCATCGTCCATCAGGTCAACCTCGAATACCTCTCTCGCGTCGTGTTCACCGACGAGGAGCGGGGCCAGGCCTATCCGGACACACTCGTGGGAACCGATTCGCATACCACGATGGTCAACGGACTTGGGGTGCTCGGCTGGGGCGTCGGCGGGATCGAGGCCGAGGCGGCGATGCTCGGCCAGCCACTGTCGATGCTGATTCCGCAGGTGCTCGGCTTCAGGTTGACCGGCGAGCTTCGCGAGGGAGCCACCGCCACCGACCTCGTGCTGACGGTGACAGAGATACTCCGGCGCACCGGCGTGGTCGGCAAGTTCGTGGAGTTCTACGGGGAGGGCCTGGCGCGGCTGCCGCTGGCCGACCGGGCCACGATCGGGAACATGTCGCCGGAGTTCGGCTCGACCTGCGCGATCTTTCCGATCGACGCCGAGACACTCCGGTACCTGGAGTTCTCCGGGCGTCCGCGCGTGCTGATCGAGCTGGTCGAGGCCTACGCGTGGGAGCAGGGCCTGTGGCACGACCACGACTCCGAGGAGCCGACCTTCAGCGACAAGCTCGAGCTGGATCTATCGACCGTCGTCCCGAGCGTCGCCGGTCCCAAGCGCCCCCAGGATCGGGTCGCGTTGACCGAGGCCAAGCAGGCCTTCCGGATGGCGCTCGAGGGCTTCGTGCCCGACGAGGACCCAGAGGACGAGGCCGGGGCGGGGTCGTTCCCGGCGAGCGATCCGATCGCGAGCCATCAGCTGAACGGGGAGGGCCACGAGCCTGCCGGTGGGACGGGAGGCGTTCAGGTGGCCGAGCGGCGCAGGCATGCCGTAGCGGTGACGCTTGCGGACGGCACCGCCACGGAGATCGACCATGGGCACGTGGTGATCGCGGCCATCACCAGCTGCACCAACACCTCTAACCCGTCCGTGATGCTCGGGGCGGGCTTGCTCGCCCGGAACGCCGTGCAAAAGGGCCTCACGGTCAAGCCCTGGGTCAAGACCTCGTTAGCTCCGGGATCGAAGGTCGTGACCGAATACCTCGACCGTGCCGGACTGACCGAGTACCTCGAGGCCCTCGGTTATCACTTGGTCGGCTACGGGTGCACGACCTGCATCGGCAACAGCGGACCGCTTCCACAGGAGATCTCCGACGTGGTGGGGGCGGAGGATCTCGCGGTGGTCTCGGTCCTGTCGGGCAACCGAAACTTCGAGGGGCGAATCAACCCGGATGTGAAGATGAACTACCTTGCATCGCCGCCGCTGTGCGTGGCCTATGCGCTGGCCGGGACGATGGACATCGACCTGCTGGACGAGCCACTCGGCGAGGACGATCACGGCGAGCCGGTGTTCCTGAAGGACATCTGGCCGACCGCGGCCGAGGTCGCTCGGACGGTCGAAGAGGCCGTGCAATCCGACATGTTCCGCAAGAGCTACGCCGAGGTGTTCGACGGCGATGACCGGTGGCGCTCGCTCGAGGTGCCGATAGGGGAGCGATTCGCCTGGGACCCCGATTCGACCTACGTTCGCCTACCTCCTTTCTTCCAGCAGCTCTCGCCAGACCCGGAGCCGGTCAGGGACGTGCGCGACGCCCGGGTGCTCGCGATCCTGGGTGACAGCGTCACCACCGATCACATCTCCCCGGCGGGTTCGATCAAGCGGAACAGCCCGGCGGGCAGGTACCTGATCGAGCAGGGCGTCGACCCCAGAGACTTCAATTCCTACGGGTCGCGGCGCGGCAATCACGAGGTGATGATGCGCGGCACGTTCGCGAACATCCGCCTCCGCAACCA
>CATPAX010000048.1 GCA_955652215.1 uncultured Solirubrobacteraceae bacterium
GGGCGAGCTTCGCGCATGCCGTCGTCTTGCCGGAGCCCTGGAGCCCAGCCATCAGCACGACGGTCGGCGGACGCGGTGAGAACACCAGCTCCCGGCCCGTGCCCCCCATGAGCTCCGTCAGCTCGTCGGCCACGATCTTGACGACCTGCTGGCCGGGATTGAGCTGACCAATCACGTCAGCGCCCAGCGCCCGCGCCTTGACTGCCTCAGTGAAGCTCTTTACGACCTTGAAGTTGACGTCGGCCTCGAGCAGCGCGAGGCGGACCTCGCGCATCGCGGCGTTGACGTCCTGCTCGGTCAGGGTGCCCCTGCCGCGGACGTCCGCGAGCGTGGCTTGGAGCTTGTCCGCTAGTGAGTCGAACACTCCACGGAGGCTAGCTCAGTCCGTGGGGCCCAATGTCCGCTGGCGAAGCGTTCCACGCCGTCGAGAGACAGATTGAACGCGCAATTCAGTTCAGTCACCGGGGTGGCGTCTTAGGACACGAGCGCCCGAGCGAAATCACTCGGGTCAAACGGGCGGAGATCCTCGAGCTGCTCACCGATTCCGATCAGCTTCACCGGGATCCCGAGCTCTTGGGCGATCGCCAGCGCGATCCCCCCTTTCGCAGTGCCGTCGAGCTTCGTCAGGACCAACCCGCTGACCGAGATCACCTCCGAGAACAGCCGCGCCTGCTGGAGGCCGTTCTGCCCGGTGGTCGCGTCGACCGTCAGAAGCGTCTCGTGCGGGGCCTCCGGGATCTGCTTGGAGATCGCTCGGCGGACCTTGCCCAGTTCGGCCATCAGCTCATCCTGAGTGTGGAGGCGCCCGGCGGTGTCGACGATCGCGACGTTCGCACCTTCGCGGCGCGCCTTCGCGATCGTCTCATACGCGACCGATCCGGGGTCCGCCCCTGGCGCCCCGCTGGCAAATCCGGCACCAGCCCGCTCCGCCCAGCGCTCGAGCTGCTCCACGGCGGCGGCGCGGAACGTGTCGGCCGCTCCGAGCACAACCGACAGCCCGAGCTCGTTGGTGAGGTGCCAGGCGAGCTTCCCGGCGGTCGTCGTCTTGCCCGTCCCGTTGACTCCCGCAAGCAGGATCACGGTCGGGTTGGCCCTCACGTCGATCCGGTCATCCCCGGTGCGGGCGATGTCGGCCAGCAGCTCGGTCAAGCGACTGGTCAGCGCCTCCCCACCAGATAGCTGTCCCGCGGTTGCCTCCTGCTCGAGCTCTCCGACGACCCGCGCAGTGGTACGCGCACCGACGTCGGCATAGATCAGTGCTTCCTCGAGGCGCTCCCAGGTCTCCTCGCTCAGATCCTCGAATAGGGTGGCCTGGATCTCCGACCGCAGCGCCTGGCGCGTGCGGCGCAGGTTCTCTGCGAGCCGGCGAAACCGACCGACACGGCGCTCCTCCGTGACCCGAGTGTCCTCGGAGTCAGGGGCAGCCCCGGAGGCGTCATCGACAACGAACAGATCCCGCCACTCGCGCGCCATCGGCGGCCGACGTTAGCAACGGAAGCTAGGCGGCCTGCTCCTGTGGCAGCCGGCGTGAGATCACCTTCGAGATCCCGTCGCCTCCCATCGAGACTCCATAGAGCGAGTCGGCTGCCTCCATCGTTCGCTTCTGGTGGGTGACGACGATGAACTGCGCCTGCTTCGAATATGCCCGCAGCAGCGCCAGAAAGCGATCGATGTTCAGGTCGTCGAGAGCTGCCTCGACCTCATCGAGGATGTAGAACGGGCAAGGCCGGGCCAGGAACACCGCAAACAGGAATGCGAGCGCGGTCATCGACTTCTCCCCGCCGGAGAGCAGGGTGAGCCGCTTCATCTCCTTGCCGGCGGGAGTGATCTCGATCTCGACGCCCAGCTCCTCCTCCGGCTCGGCGATCTCCTCGCTCTCCTCGCCGCTGCCAGCATCGCCCGAGGGTTCCCCACCGCCCAGCACCCGCGGCGGCGCGTCGCGCTCCGCAGCCACGAGTGCCAGCCGCCCGCGCCCTCCCGGAAACAACTGAGCGGCGACCTGCTCGAAGTTCCTTGCCGCCGCCTGGAACGTCTGCTCGAATCGCTCGCGAATCTGGCGGTCGGTGTCGGCGATCAACTTCTCGAGCTCCCGCAGAGCGCTCTCGAGATCGGATCGCTGACGTTCGAGCTCCTCCACGTGCTCCACCGCCTCGGCGTACTCCTGTTGCGCGAGCGGGTTGACCGGCCCGAGCTGTTCTCGGCGCCGTGTGAGCCGCTCCAGGCGACTGCCGAGCGCCTCGCGGCGCTCGGTGTCGAGCGCTTCCGCCGGCGCCTCGGAGCTCAGCTCCAGGCGCTCGGCCACGTGACGTAATTGCTGTTCGGTCTCCGACGACTGGTCGCGCAGCCGCTGAAGACGCACTTCGTGCTCGGTCAGCGTCTCGTTCTCGCGGGCGAGCTGAGCGTGGAGCGTGGCTTCCTGCTGCGCACAGCTGCGCAGCTCCCCCGCAAGATGCTCGCCAGCCTGCCGGTCTGCCGCGAGGGCCTCGTCGAATCTCAGCTGCTGCTCGCCGATAGCCGAGGCGGCAGCCTCGAGAGCGTCGATGACTCCATCGATCGCCGGCCCGAGCCGCTCGTCCTGCGCGATTGCCAGCTCGACACGCTCGAGTTGGGCAGCTCGGTGCGCCCGCTCGCGCTCCGCTCGCTCGAGGCGCTCGCGTTCGCCGCGGAGCTCGGCCCCGAGCTGGGCACGCCGCGCCGCAGCGGGCCCCTCGTCCGGAGCGGCACGGCGGCGCTCGATCTGGGCCATGAGGCGGCGGCGCCCTTCGTCGGCCTCGTCGCGCTCCCGGACCGCCGCGCGGTGCGACGCGATCGCGCCCGTGCGGGCCGCCTCTGACTCGCTGCTGGCGCTGACCGCCTGTTTCATTGCGCCGGCCGCCGCGAGCTCCGCGTTGGCGGCCGCCTCGCTCGCCGCTACCAGCTCCTCCCGGCGGTTTCGCTCTGCGAGCGTCCGTTCGTCGCCGCCGGCGGCGGCCTGGAGGAGCTCCCGAGCCCGCGCCGACCA
>CATPAX010000049.1 GCA_955652215.1 uncultured Solirubrobacteraceae bacterium
CGGCACTCTCAGCGACCCGACCAGACGGGCTGAGCTCCAGCGCCGCATCGACGCCAGCCCCGAGCTGAGCGCCACCTACGAGCGCGAGCGACGCGTCGTGCTGGCGCTCAGCGAGGCGCGTGGCGAGCGTGCGCCCGCGGGTCTGCGGATGCGGATCGACACCGCCCGTCCGAGCGCCCGCACCCGGGCACGCCTGAGACTCAGCTATGGACTCGCGCTGGCGGGAGGGATCGCCGCTGTACTTCTCGTGCTCGCGCTTGCGCTGCCGGGAGGACCCGGCGGACCGTCGGTCTCGCAGGCTGCGGCATTGGCACTGAAAGGCGCCGATGCGCCGGCGCCGGCCCTCGATCCGGCGGCTCCGGAAGCCCGGCTCGAGCAAAGCGTGCGGGCTGTGTACTTCCCGAACTGGGCCTGGGACGTCGGCTGGAAGGCAATTGGGCAGCGCACGGACAGCCTCTCCGGGAGGAAGGCCGTCACCGTGTACTACAAGCGAGGCAGCCAGGTCGTCGCATACACGATCGTCGACCGTCCGGCGCTGCGCCAGCCGGCGGCCAGCGCCACAGGGATAGGTGGGAGGGAGTACCGCACGCTGCGCCTCAGCGGCCGGATCGTGGTCACCTGGCGGCGCGACGGGCAAACCTGCGTGCTCTCGGGCACGCATGCGAGCCCTCGTGTCCTTCGCACGCTGGCGTCATGGGACGGTCCGCGGCTCCGTGCCGCGCGCCCCTAGTGGATCCCCCCGAACAGGGGCCCCCGCCTAGGTCTGGGGCGATTCTCGCTGCAGCGTGCCGGCGAGGCGCTGGCGGGCGCGATGCAGTCGCGTCGTGATCGTCGCCTCGCGGACGTTCAGCGCTCGCGCGGCCTCACGGTAGGAAAGCCCCACGAGGTCTATGGCGATCAACGCGTCGCGGAAGTCCTCGGGGAGCTCTGAGATGGCGCCGAAGAGCTCCGCCGACGCGATCCGGGATTCAGGCTGGACCGCGGAGCGGTCCTCCACGATGTCGAGGTCATCGGGAAGAGGCGTGGTCCTCGGTCGGCGGGCGGCCGTTCGGCGCTGGCTGAAGAACGTGTTTCGCAGCACCCGAAGCAGATAGCCGATGTCGTCTTCGGAGCGAAGCATCCTCGGCTTGCGCAGGACGCGCGCGAACGTCTCCTGGACCAGGTCCTCCGCTTCTTCTCGGGATCCGCACAGACCCCAGGCCGCACGGTATAGGCGGTCGATGTGATCGCCGAGGGTCTTAGGATCAAGCTGACGTTCGGTTGCCATGGCCGGACGGTGGCGGCCGCGCCCGCCGTCACTCTCGCAGATCGGAAAGGGGGCGCGGTCCCGGGCCGACGTACTTGGCCGTAGGACGGATCAGACGACCTTCGCGCTTTTGCTCGAGGATGTGTGCCGACCATCCCGCGGTCCGCCCGCAAGTGAACATCGGCGTGAACAGCTCCGGCTGAACCTGGGCGTAGTCGAGCACAACGGCGGACCAGAACTCGACGTTCGTCGCCAGCACGCGATCCGGGTGTCGTGCCGCGAGCTCTGCGAGCGCAGCTTGCTCGAGCGCCTCTGCTACCTCGACACGGGGAGACCCCAGCCGCTGCGCCGTTCGACGCAGCACGCCCGCCCGTGGGTCCTCCGCTCGATAGACCCGGTGACCGAAGCCCATCAGCCGCTCGCCCCGGTCGAGCACGGCGTTGACATATGCCGTGGCGTCGCCGCTTACCTCGACGTCGTCGAGCATGCTCAGAACGCGCGAGGGAGCGCCGCCGTGAAGCGGTCCGGACAGCGCCCCGACTGCAGCCGACAGTGCCGCCGCTACATCGGCGCCGGTCGACGCGACGACGCGCGCGGTGAACGTCGAGGCGTTCATGCCATGCTCGGCGGCCGAGATCCAGTAGGCGTCGATCGCCTCCACGTGGCGCGGGTCAGCTTCCCCTCGCCAGCGGATCAAGAAGCGCTCGGCGATCGACCTTCCAGTGTCGACTTCTCGCTGCGGGACTGGTGGCTTGCCGATTCCTCGCGCTGACTGCGCGACGAATGACAGCGTCATCACCGAAGCTCGGGCAAGGTTCTCGCGCGTTTGCTCCTCCGAGATATCGATCAGCTGCCCGAAACCCCACTGCGGCGCAAGCATCGCGAGTGCGGCCTGCACATCCACCCGTGGATCGCCCGAGCGTACGCTGAGCGGATGTGGCTCCGCAGGCATCAGCCCTGGGCGGAGCTTCCCGTCCACCAGCAGCCCCCACACCGCGGCGAACGGCACTGTTCCGACGAGCTCCTCGATGTCGACTCCCCGATAGCGCAGCGCGCCGCCGGCCCGGTCGGGCTCGGCGATCTCGGTCGCGAAGGCGACGACGCCTTCGAGCCCGGACTGAACCTCCGAGATCGCGCTCATCGCAGTCCCCAGCCGCCCGCGGCCGCGAACGCGCGCAGCGGCTGTCCGGTGTTGGGTCCTCGCGCGGGCATCGAGATCAGAAAGGCTAGATGGTCAACCCTCGAGGTGGCTCGTGCCGGGGGTGGCCTACCCTCGGAGCGGCGCCGGATAGGCTTAGCTTCGTGGTGGAGGTGTCGTTCCTGTCGGCGACTCAGCTGGCCGAGCTTGTCCGCTCGGGCGAGCTGACTGCCCGTGAGCTCGTTGAGGCGACACTTCGCAGGATCGACGAGCTCGATCCGACGGTGCGTGCGTTCACGCATGTCGCTCACGATTCCGCGCTTGCCGCGGCGGACGCCATTCCCGCCGGAGACCCGCGCCCGTTCGCGGGAGTGCCGATCGCTATCAAGGACAACCGTCCGGTGGCGGGGATGCCGATCACGATGGGCAGCGACCTGTTTGGCGACGCGATCGCCCCTCACGACGCGTTCGTGGTGCGCAGAATGCGTCAGGCCGGCTTCGTGATCGTCGGCAAGACGAGCATGCCGGAGATGGGGATCCTTCCCACCACGGAGCCCCGCCGGTTCGGTCCCACCCACAACCCCTGGGCGCTTGACCGCACGCCTGGTGGGTCGAGCGGAGGTGCGGCTGCTGCGGTCGCTGCCGGTATGGTCCCGATCGCCCATGGAAACGACGGCGGCGGGTCGATCAGGATCCCCGCTGCCTGCTGTGGGCTCGTCGGCCTCAAGCCGGCCCGCGGGAGGGTGTCGGTCGGCCCCGACGCTGGCCACAGCTTCCTCGTCAGCGACGGCGTGCTGAGCAGAACCGTGGCGGACACGACGCACGCGCTGGACGTGATCGCTGGCTATGAGCCTGGCGACGCAAGCTTCGCGCCCCCACCCGTTGGTCCGTATCGAGAGCTCGCCGCCGTCGACCCCGGGCCGCTGCGCGTGGGCCTGGCGCTGGCGGCGCCGCTCGACGGTGCGGAGCTCGACCTGGTCAGCGAGCGAGCCGCACTCGACGCGGCTTCCCTGCTCGAGACGCTCGGCCACCAAGTCGAGGAGGTGAATCCTCCCTGGCGTCAGGAGGGGCTGCTGTCGGACTTCACGCGCGCTTTCGGGCCATTGGTGTCGGTTGTTACCTGGCTCGGGGGAATGCTTGCGGGCCGTGATCCGACGGCGGACGACGTCGAGCCGCTCACCTGGGAGATGTACGAGCGCGCCCGTGCTCAGGACACGATCAGCTTTCTGGTCGCGGAGAGCCGGCTCGAGGCACTGGCGCGGACATTCGTCACGTGGATGTCCTCGTACGACGTGCTGCTGACCCCAGCGCTCGCCTCGCGTCCGGTGAAGATCGGTGAGATCCATGGGCGCGGCCCGGACCCATGGGGGAATTTCCGGCGCTCGGGATATTTCACCCCGTACACGGCGATCGTCAACGTAACCGGCCAGCCCGCGATCACCCTCCCGCTGTATCACGGCTCCGATGGGCTGCCGCTCGCCGTTCAGCTGATCGGACCCCCTGCTCGTGAAGAGCTCCTGCTGAGCCTGGCGGGGCAGCTCGAAGTCGCGCTGCCGTGGGCGGGACGGCGGCCGGAGCTAGCTGCGCAGGCTGTTTGATCCGGGAGGCGCTCCAGGCAACGGCAGCACACGCTGCTCGAGACGGTGCTAGCCGCCGAGCACGTCGGCCATCCGCTGAGGTCTCACCCCAAGTGCCTCGGCATCCGCTCTACCACGGCTCGCGATCAGAGGAACCCCCAGCAGCTCGACCTCGTCCCAGGTCGCGAACGCCCTCGGTCCCATCATCAGTTCGATCAGCTCCAGTGCACGCCTGACGAGCCCCAAATGCACGTGCACGAGCGGACGGCTGCGGCCAAAGGAGCGCAAGGCGACGCGGACGATCTGCTCATGGGTGAGGACCTCGGGGCCGGCCAGCTCGAACCGGGCGCCCGGCGAGCGGTCCTCTGCCGAGCCCCCGGGCAGCGCCGAGATCACGCAGTCGGCGACATCTTCTGCCCAGATCGGCTGGAAGGGAGCCCTCCCGGGGCCGGCAACCGGCACTATCGGTAGCAGCGACAGCCGTTCGAGAATTCGCAGGAAAGGGTCCCCCGGGGAATACACAAAGCCCGGTGCAAAGATCGTATGGGCGAGCGACGAGGCGACCACAGCCTGCTCTGCGATCGCCTTGGCGCGCATCAGCCGAGTGGGGCCCTGCGTAGATGCCCCGAGCGTCGAAAAGAACAGGAAACGCTGCACGTCGGCGCGCTCCGCGGCCTCGATTAGCCGCATCGTTGCCACCCCCGTGAGCTCCTCGATCGGTCCTCCTGGCTGGTCGCGAATTGCGCCCGCGAGATGAACGACCGTGTCTACTCCCCGAAGGGCATGGCGGAACGACGTCGGATCGCCAAGCTCGCCGAGAGCGATCTGGACCCGCACTCGTTCGGCTCCGAGCCGGCGGGGATCCCGCACCAGGCAGCGGACCGGTGTCCCGGCGGCGGTGAGTCGCCTGAGTAGCGGGAGGCCGATCGTGCCCGTCGCACCGGTCAGCAGCAGCACTGCTGGAATCTATTAGCTGCGGGATCGGGTAGGCGCCGGCAGTGAGCACGGGCACCATCGAGCTTTTTTTTTCATCATCGCCGACCTGGCGATCTCCGTGCCCGTGATCGGGGACGGAGTGCTCGCCGATCTAGCGGGGGTCCGACCCGCCGGCCTGATCTTCGCCGGCGTCATGGCGAGCCTTGCGGCGGTGACGCTGGTGCTGCTCGTTCGATCACGCGCAACGGAGTCTTGAGCGCCATGTACGTAGAATCCGTGCCTGTCGGGACTCGGTAGTCCGGCGTCCCGGAACTGAACCTGAAAGGGAACTAGAGAAACCCCATGGCCTACGTCATCGCCGAGCCGTGCATTGGCACAAAGGACAACTCGTGCGTTGAGGTGTGTCCTGTCGACTGCATCCATCCCACGCCCGACGAGCCCGATTACGACGACGTGCCGATGCTCTACATCGATCCGGAGGAGTGCATCGACTGCGACGCCTGCGTCGAGGCGTGCCCCGTGGACGCTTGCTTCGCGGAGGATCAGCTGCCCGAGGAATGGGCGCACTACGCGAAGCTGAACGCGGAGTACTACAACCGCAACGGCTAGCTCACACGTCAGCGATGAGCGACGGTCAGCGCTAGGCCATCGGGAGCGACATGCCCGTCGGCCTCGGCGCGGCCGCGGGAGCGCTCGCCTGCATGACAGGCAGCTCCACGGGTGAGAGCGCAATCAGGCCGCGCGCCGCATAGCGGAGCGCCTGGGCTGCGGGATCCTCGGGGTCCGAGAAGACAACGGGGATCCCGGCGTCGGACTGCTTGCGGAGCGTCAGCGTCAGCGGGATTTTTGCTAGCAGCGGAACCTCGAGCTCCTCCGAGAGCAGCTGGCCGCCGCCCTCGCCGAACAGCTGGTAGCGCTCCCCGTCGGGCGTAACGAATCCCGACATGTTCTCGATCACGCCCGCGATCTCGAGCTTCAGCTTGCTCGCCATCTCAGCGGAACGGCGGGCCACCTTCTGCGCGACCGCCTGAGGGGTGGTCACGATCAGGAACTTCGCCTGGGGGAGCAGCTGGGCGAGCGTCATCGAGACATCTCCGGTCCCCGGTGGCAGGTCGACGAGCAGGTAATCGAGCTCACCCCACTCGACGTCCTCGAGGAACTGCTGGAGCGCCTTGTGCAGCATCGGCCCGCGCCACACTACAGCCGCATCCTCCTCCACGAAGAAGCCGATCGACATCACCGTGATCCCGTCGTAGGCCGGGAGCGGCACGATCTTCCGGTCGGCGTTGACTTTCGGGCGCTGGGCTCCGACACCGAGCATGCGAGGCTGCGAATAGCCCCACACATCCGCATCGAGCACTCCGACCGTGTTGCCCTCGACGACCAGTGCGGCCGCAAGGTTCGCCGTCACGCTCGACTTACCGACGCCGCCCTTCCCCGACCCGATGCAGATCACGTTCCGCACCTGCGCCAGAGCTCCCTCGGGCAGCGAGGAGCGGCCGAGCTTGCTTCCGAGGGCCGCTTTCTCCGAGTCGGAGAGCACATCGAAGCTGACGTTGACCGCGGCGACTCCATCGAGGTCGCGAACCGCGTTGGCGACTCCGGTCTGGAAATGACCGCGGATCGGGCATCCCGGGGTGGTGAGGGAGACCATCACGTCGACGACGCCGTTTTCGTGAATCTCGACTGCCCGGACCATCTCGAGCTCGACGATGTCTCGCCGGAGCTCCGGATCGATCACCGCGCGAAGCGCGTCCATTATCTGATCGCGAGTGGGCACCGCTTCATTGTAGGC
>CATPAX010000050.1 GCA_955652215.1 uncultured Solirubrobacteraceae bacterium
GTGCCATCTCGGCGGCCAGCGTGGTCGTGCTCCTCGCGACAGGGCTCGCCTTAGCGCTCAGGCTCTACCAGCTGACACGCCCCGGATACCTGCTCGGCGTGACGGAGTACGACGACGCGGTCGACCTCGGTGTGGCGGTACGGCTCGTGCATGGGGTCCTTCCGTACCGCGATTTTGTGCTGGTTCAACCACCCGGCATCGCGTTACTGATGGCCCCGATCGCCCTGCTGGCAAAGATCACGGGGATGTCCACCGGAATTGCGGTGGCGCGCATCCTGACCGCGTGCGTGGGCGCCGCGAGCGTCACCCTCGCGGGGCTGCTTGTGCGCCACCGAGGCGTTCTGGTCACCACCGTCACGTGTGGCCTGCTCGCGGTGTATCCGGCCAGTCTCGAGGCGGCCCACACCGTTCTGCTCGAGCCGTGGACCGTGCTCTTCTGCCTGATTGGAGCACTGGTGATCTTCGACGGGGATCAGCTCACGACGAGTACCAAGCGTCTGGCCTGGGGCGGAGTGGCGTTTGGTTTCGGCGGCGCCGTCAAGGTCTGGGCGGTTCTGCCAGTCCTGGTCATCTTGGTCATCTCGTGGCCACGGCTGCCGCGACGGCGATGGCTTGCGTATCCCGCCGGCGTCGCCGTCGGGTTCGGGGTGCCGGTGCTCCCGTTCTTTGCGCTCGCTCCGGGCGCGTTCCTTCACAGCGTGGTATCTGTCCAGCTGTCCCGCATCGATCTGGGGCGGGTGCGCGAGTGGCTCCGGCTGGTCAGCCTCACCGGGCTGAGCGATGTGCGATCGGTCACGCGCGTCGCTGCGCTTGGCGCAGCCGCGGTGATCGCCGGCTTCGTGGTGCTGTGTGTGGTCGGCGCCTGGCGTCGGACCGGACGGCCGCCGCCGGATCTTGAGCGCTTTGCGGTCGGTGGCGCCGCGGTGATTCTCGCCGCCTTCCTCTGGCCGGCCGACTACTCCCCCCACTACGCGGCTTTCTTCGCGCCGTTTCTGGCCATGTCCGTCGCTCTGCCAGCCGGGCGGATGATCACCGGCCAGCAGCCCACCGAATCGCGACCCCGGGCGCGGCGCTCGGGTGCCACGCTTCTTGCCGGCTCGCTCACCGCCCTGGCCGTGATCGCGTTGGCGGACATGGCGTTCATCGAGGGTCGTCATCTGACCAAGATCGCCGCCGGCAATCCAGCCGCTGCCGCCCAGCGGCAAATCCCCGCCGGCGCGTGCGTCGTCACAGACCTCACGGCCCTCACGCTCGTGTCCGACCGATTCACCTCCAGCGTTCCTGGTTGCTCGCCGATGATCGATCCGATAGGAACCGACTACGACCTGTCCGGTGGGCGAAACGGGGTCAGCGGCGCAGCGCGGGTTCCCGCGGTCCAGAGATTCTGGGCGAATGCTTTCCGACACGCCCAGTACGTATGGCTCACCTGCACCCCGGCGGGCTCACCCAGGTGTCAGACCACCAACCGCCGGATCCCGTGGACTCCAGCTCTTCTCGCCTATTTCAAGAGCCATTTCAAGCCCATTCGCCACGGCGGGATATTCACGCGCGATAGGGCCTGACGGTCAGAAGAGAGGCGGCACGCGCGCTCGGACGGCCGACACGATCTTGTTCATGTACCATCTGGTGGGATGGTGCATGGAAGGTATCCAGATGGCCACGGGAATACGGGTTCCACGAGATGACCGAGCTCGACAGGAGCGAGAAGATCACGATCAACGTGGGGCTGGTTGACCTCGGGCAGATCGACCTGCTCGTCAGTGAGGGGTTCTTCGCCAATCGCACCGACTTCATTCGAACGGCGATCCGGCGTCAACTCGAAAGCCGGTCGACCGCGGTGGATATGACGGTGGCCCGACGCGCACTCGTTCTCGGCAGCGAGCACCTCAGTCGCCACGCCCTCGAGCGTCTCCGGGACGCTGGTCAGATGGTGGAGCTACGGGTCCTCGGATTGGCGAGCATCGCCGATGACGTGTCGCCCGAGCTCGCGGCGGCCACGATCGCGCGGGTCGACGTCCTTGGGGCCTTTCGAGCACCGCAAGCGGTGAAGGCCGTGCTCGCATCGCGCACCACATGATCAACGAAGCGGTTTGGGCAAACCGAATGTCCGGGGGGCAGGCCCATACGCAGCGAGCGGGCTCTGGGGTCCCCAACTACATCCTGAAAGGACGTGTGATGACCGATAAGAACGTCAATATGGCCGAGGTGCTCCAGCTCACGCGGTCCGGACGGGTGATGGAGGCCACTGGGCTCCTGCAGCGTGGCCTATCGGGCGCTGGTGCCGCTGCACCGGGCGAATCGTCAACGGTCTCACCGTCTCTCGGCGATGTCGGTCTTCGCTTGCCGGTCTCCGGCGGTCACTCGTTCGCCCGGCCAGAGTCGCTAGGCGCTCGTGGGGCGTCCGCGCGTCAGGGTCGGTTTGAAAGCCTAAAGAACAAGCTGCCGGGCCTGCCGCACCGTGTCAACCCGGCCCGACCCCCCGGAGGCACGCCGTCGCCTCGTGTTGGCGCGGCGGCCAGAGATCAGGCTGCGCTCGGCGGTGAGTTTCGTCAACTCACGCACACCGAGAGTGCCGGGACGCGTAGCTATCACGTCTACGTGCCGACCAGTTACCCCGGCGAACCCGTTCCACTTGTGGTCATGCTCCACGGCGGTAACCAGGACGGACCGGATTTCGCAGCCGGCACCCGGATGAACGAGCTCGCCGAGCTGCACACCTTCCTGGTTGCCTACCCAGAGCAGTCGAAGGCGGCTAACCCCGGTTGCTATTGGAATTGGTTCGCAGCCACTGACCAGCAGCCCGGGGCAGGCGAGCCGGCGATCATCGCCGGCATTACCCGAGCAGTTATGCGCGATTTCGCCGTCGATCCGAGCCGCGTTTATGTCGCCGGGCTCTCCGCCGGTGGCGCGATGGCCGCCGTCATGGCGGCGACCTACCCAAACCTGTACGCGGCAGTCGGAGTGCACTCCGGGATCGGCTATCGCGCCGCCCACGATGTCGGATCCGCCTTCGCGGCGATGCGAAACGGGGGGACGCCCGCCGCGACCAGCGCGGTGCCGCTGATCGTCGTCCACGGCGATCAAGACGGAGTCGTGGCGCCGGTCAACGCAGACAAGTTGATCGCCTCCCGGCTTGCCGCGGGCGACATCACCGGACAAGATCCCCCGACCACGAGCAGTCAGAGCGGGCGCCGCTACACCCGCACCGTGCACCGCAATCTCGACGGGCTCGCCGTCGCGGAGTCCTGGATTGTCCA
>CATPAX010000051.1 GCA_955652215.1 uncultured Solirubrobacteraceae bacterium
GTTGCAGTCCCACCCCGCAACAGCCTCCCCAGGCGAGCTCGAGCTCGCCTTCGAGAAGCACCGCCGCGAGCTGAGCGGCTACTGCTACCGGATGCTCGCCTCGCCGTTTGAGGCCGAAGACGCTGTGCAGGAGACCTACCTGCGAGCGTGGCGTGCGTACGAGCGCTTCGAGGGACGCTCGGCGCTGCGCTCATGGCTTTACCGGATAGCCACCAACGTCTGCCTCGACATGCTCGGCGGCCGGGCTCGCAGGGCGCGGCCGATGGACATGGGGCCGGCCCAGAAGCCGATCGCGGAGAACCTCAACACCCTGCCCGAGGTCACTTGGATCGAGCCGGTGCCGACTGACTGGGATCCCGCCGAGCTGGCGGAGCGCCGCGAGACGCTGAGGCTGGCTTTCGTCGCAGCCCTTCAGCACCTTCCCCCCCGCCAGCGGGCGGTGCTGATCCTGTGCGAGGTCCTCCGCTGGCGCGCGAGCGAGGTGGCTGAGCTACTCGAGACCAGCGTCGCGTCGGTCAACAGCGCCCTGCAGCGTGCCCGCGCGACAATCGAAGCTACGGACCTCAAGGACGCCGACGCGGGACCACTGGACCGAGCTCAGCGAGAGTTGCTGACGAAGTATGTGGAGGCGTTCGAGGCGTACGACATCGACACGCTGACCTCGTTGATCGCGCAGGACGCCAAGCAGTCGATGCCGCCGTTTGACATGTGGCTCGAGGGGCGCGACGACGTCCTCGCCTGGTGGTTCGGGCCAGGGATCGGGTGTCGCGGCTCCCGGGTCCTGCCCGCCCCGTCGGCAAACGGAATGCCCACGTTTGGCCAGTACAAGCCAAGCGAGAGCGGGAGCGGCTACGACCCGTGGGCGCTCCAGGTGCTCGAGCTCGAGAACGGCCGCGTCCGCGAGTTCACCTTCTTCCTGGATACGGACCGGCTGTTTCCCCTGTTTGGCCTGCCGACCCGCCTCGACGGCCCACTCGCGCGCTAGAGGCGTAGGACGTCGTCCAGCCCGGCGAACGCGATCAGTTCGAGCAATCCTGGCGACGCGCCGCGTAGCTTCATCCGGCAGCCGTGTCGAGCCGCGATGAGCCTTAGGCGAGCTAGCGCGTCGAGCGCGACCGCGTTCGCCTGCACGTCTTGAAGCTGGCAGATGACTGTCGATGCCTCGTTGTTCTCCAGCACGACAGACAGCGAAGCGATCAGCCCGGGCACGCTCGAGCGTGCGATCGGACCATCCACCGCGAATTCGACCGGCGTGGCCATCCTAGATATGACCGATACGAGGCCCAGAACTAATCGGCGGAGCCTTGGCCGCGGAAGTCAGATCCGTGCGCTGAGCTCGCCCGAAGCAGACGGTTGGCGCTCGGAGTAGACCCGCGCGGGCTTCCACAGCGCATCGTCGCCGAGCGGTTCGCGGACTGCATCTCCCGCGGCGACGACGCCCAGGAGCGCCACTTCCGCGGCAACTCGGTCCGGAGCGTCGTTGTCTTTCGTGAGCAGTGCCGCGACCTCCTGCGTGGTCAGGCCACCGGTGAAGTACTCGAGAAGCGGTTCGGGCGTGTCGGGCGCCTGCGCCCGCTCGAGGGTCGGGTCGAGGTTCGCGATCAGGACGTCGTATGCCTCGACCGGCTGAAAGCCGCCGGCCGCCATCCGCAGACCGTCGCGCTCGAACACCACCGAAGGCGCCGTGAAGCGGACGGGACCGTCGGTCGCGGCTGTCTTTCCTTGTAGCTCGGCGGCTGACCCAGCTGCGGTCCTCGCCTCCGCGCGATCCTGGTGGTACGCCTCGAGCACCTCGGGCGCGTCGAGCATCGAGACGATCTCCTCAGCGTCGATACCCGGCATCCGGCGTAGCACGTCCGCCAGCTGAGCATCGTCGTCGAACTCCAGCGACGAGGTGAAGTTGGCGAGTTGCAGGGCCCGGAACACAGCCCACTCGCTACCAGGCTCGAGCAGCCTGCTCGCGACAACCGCGCGGCAGGCCCGAGAGGTGGAGCTGATTCGCGCCTTGGGCGAGGGCGAAAACGGCATACCGAAGCGGCGAAAGCGCAGCTGGCCGAGCGCTCCGCGCAGCGGTGTGTAGCCGCGCGCCTCGTACTGCGAGGCGCTCTCGGTCAGCCCGATCAACACCAGGCGCCAGCTCAACTGGTCGCGGTAGCGCCACTCGATCACCCGCAACGCGGGGTGCTCGGAGTAGGCCCAGGGACAGGCGGGGTCGTTGTAGAGAGTGGCCGAAATCATGAAGTTGACATCTCAATTATATCTGGCGCGTGGTGCTATACCTCGGTGGCTCAAGCTCGTCGGCCTGAATCCGCTCGCCTGCATTCCGAAGATCGCCGATCCGAGCGCCAACCTCGGACCCCGCACGGCCCCGGGCGCCACGAGCGACCGGACAGCGACCCAGCTCTCCAGACCCGGCTGGCTGATCGCGAAGCCGCGCCGAAACTCGGACACTCGCCCGAGTATTTCGCTGACTCCTCCTGGACATGGAACCGCTCCTGCTCGCCGATGCGAGACCAGCGCGCCCACGCCAACCGCGCTAATCCGTCAACACGCCTTCGGCTAGGTGATTGACCCAGCGACGACGACCGAATGGTGCGGTGGCGGTCGTCACGCGGGATCTGGCACGCGTCGTCGGTTTCGCCTGCTGGGCCCCACCGCTCGCTGTAACGAGGCCGGTCTCCAGGACGCGGCGGGCCCGATCGGCGACCGGGAGATCGACGAATTCGCCGTCAGGGAGCTTGACGGCCTCGCCTCCCGCGGCCTCGAAGGCGTCGAGCACGGTCCGAGCCCACGCGAGCTGCTCGGGCGGTGGCGTGAACACTTCGTTAATGA
>CATPAX010000052.1 GCA_955652215.1 uncultured Solirubrobacteraceae bacterium
GTCCCGGGCGCACATAACGCGATCAATGCCGCCGGCGCGCTCACCGCAGCCACGCTGGCGGGCGCCGACCCTACGTGCGCCGCTCGGGCGCTGGCTGAGTTCCGCGGCGCGAGGCGTCGTTTTCAGCTGCTGGGAGAGACCGGAGCCGGGATCCCTATATATGACGACTACGCCCACCATCCGACAGAAGTGGAGGCGGCGATCGCTGCGGCCCGGACCTTGCAACCGGGCAGGGTGGTCGCGGTCTTCCAGCCGCACCTCTACTCGCGCACCCAGGCGTTGGCCCGCGAGCTGGGGCAGGCGCTCGCCACGGCCGACGTCGGCGCGGTGGTGTCGGTCTATCCAGCTCGTGAGCGGGCCGCAGACTTCCCTGGCGTGGAGGGGTTACTCGTGGCTAGAGCAGCAGCGCAGGCCGGGGGAGGGCGCCAAACGGCGTGGTTGCCGGCGTTCGAGGATGTCCGGCGCTTTCTGTCGGCCATCCTGCGCTCTGGTGATCTGTGCCTGCTGATGGGGGCCGGCGACATCGACTCGCTGGGCGCCTCGCTGGTCGCAAGCGAATAGAGGTCTCTCGAGGACCAGTGCCGGCTCGGTGTGCATGGCGCGTCACGCCGCCTGTCGCGAGGGCCGAATGCCGCGCTGTGCACCTTGGCTGTGCATGACGCGTCACGCCCGCCCGCCGACGCGTCCCATGGCGCGCTACGCACACGATTCAGGAAATCCCATGATCTCAGTGCTACGACCCGGCTGGCGATCGATCGCGCCGTCAATAAGCTGGACCTTCGTCCGATGGCTCGATCGATCTTGCGACCTTGCCGCAGCACAGCTCGCCGCCCTGGGTTCGGATGATCGGCGCGCGCTGGGAGGGATGCTGTTTGCTCTGACGCTGCACGCCCCCGCCCACGTGGAGCTGTGGGATCAGATGTCGCTGCTCGTGCAGCGCCAGCGCGCCTGACTCGCGCAGGCGGCGCCCTGAGCCGGATCGCCGCCGATTTGGGGGATACACGGGTGAGATAAGTGCGGGGGGCGAGCGTCCGATCATTCGAGATGGCCATGCGAAGGACGCGCCGGCTTCGCAATCGGCACCGAAGCCAGCTGGCATCCGGGCCCGACGGTGGCGAGCGCGTACCCGCGGGAACGTTCCGGCGTGCGCGCGGTCGGACCCGTCGGCGATCGAGGGCGAGTACGAGTTCGGCGAGCCTGCGCGGCGCGAGCTAGACGGGCGTAGGCGCTTCAACCCGCCCACGCCCTTCTCCGATCCGGAAGGGGCTTCCCGGCTTGGGGCTATGCAGCGAGGATCAGGCCGTGCTCGGCGCCAGAAGCCGCGAACTGTGTCGCTCGCCTCGGCCCCGTGATGCTCGCTGCGACGCTTCCGATGGCGGAGGAGCCCGACGGCAACCCGGATGGCAGGCGTGATCCCATGAACGAACGGACCTGCCGTGTGGTAGCCGCCGCGGCATGCGACACGGAGGCGAGGATCGCCACACCGACCACGCCGCCCACTCGCGCAGCGCGCTGTTGGCTGCGGACGCTACACCGGCCCTCGGGCTCTCCGGCCATCGCGCAGCCGCGAAGTCCGGATGACCGGGCCGCGGTTCTGGCCAGCGATGCCGCGGCAGGGGGAACCTTGGCGGATCGACCAGCCGATCGCAGTCGAGTTTCGCTGCCGAGGCGGCATCTACCCTGCGTCGCATGAGCGACCTGCCGCCCGGCGTGCAGCGTGATTTTTCGCTGGCGCGACTGACCACGATCCGCACCGGTGGCTCAGCCGAACTGTTCGCCCGCCCCGGGACCCTTCCAGAGCTTGAACGCCTGCTGTCCTGGGCGGCCACGGAGTCGATCGAGGTAGGGGTCGTCGGGTCGGGGTCGAACCTGCTGGTGGCGGACGCGGGCGTCCGCGGACTGATCGTGAAGCTGAGCGACGACCTAAGCAAGATCGAAATCGACGGCACTCGGATCCGCTGCGGCGGCGGTGCTCGGCTGCCCGCTGTCGCCGCGCGGGCGGCTCAGGCGGGCCTCTCGGGCATCGAGTTCGGGGCGAACATCCCGGGAACTGTCGGAGGCGCGGTCCGGATGAACGCCAATGCCTATGGCGGCGAGCTCGCACGCGTACTCGAATGGGTGGACGTCACCGGCGCCGGCGGCACCGAGCGCCGGTTGCCCGAGGCGCTCGGCTTTGGATATCGCAGGTCGGCCATTCGGCCCGGCGAGATCGTCGCGAGGGCCTCGTTTGCTTTGCGCGAGGCTGCCACCGATTCGGTCAAGCAGACGCTTGCCGACATGCGTACCCGACGGCGAGCAGCGCAGCCATCGGGGATCAAGACGTTCGGCTCGACATTCAAGAACCCGGATGACCCGCGCGCCGAGGGCCGCACTGCCGGACAGCTGCTCGATCTCGCAGGATGCCGTGGCCTGAGAATCGGAGGAGCCAGCTTCTCGGCCAAGCACGCCAACTTCATCGAGAACCATGGCGACGCCAGCACCGCCGACGTGATCGCGCTGATGGCTGCAGGTCGCCGCCGGGTCAAAGACCGGTTCGGCATCGAGCTCGAGGCCGAGGTCCAGGCGCTCGGCCCCGTCGAGCTGCCGCCCGACTGGAGTTCGGTCCCGTGAGCGCGCAGCGCTGGGGGACGCGGCCGTCACGGCTCGCGCAGCTTGCCCGGTGGCGGACGCGCCGCCCGAAGCCGAGGTCCGCTCAGCGGACGAGAGCGTCGGCTGCCCGTCGCCTACGCCGGTTGACCGTCCGTCTGGTGGTTGCTTTCGCAGCCGCCGCGGCGCTTGGAGTGGGGGGTTGGCTGTGGGTGCGGGACTCCTCGCTCGTGGCGGTGAAGCGCGTGATCGTCACCGGCGAGGGCGGACCCGATGCTGGGGCGATCCGTCACGCTTTGGTTGCTGCCGCTCGAACGATGACGACGCTTGACGTCAGGCGAAGCGCGCTGCTGACGGCGGTCGCGCCCTACCCGGTGGTCAAGAACGTGTTGGTCAGCACCGCGTTCCCCCACGAGATGCGCATCCGCGTGGTCGAGCAGATCCCCGTCGGGGCAGTGGTCGCGGGAGGGCACGAGACCACCGTTGCCGCCGACGGGATGCTGCTCGCCGACTCTCCCACGCAGCCCTGGTTTCCGCTGATCCCAGTGCGCGTCGCACCCGGAGGCACGCAGGTGAGCGATGCCGGTACGCGCGCGGCGGTGGCGCTGCTCGCCGCCGCGCCGTACGGCTTTCTGGGGAAGGTTGCCCAGGTAACCGATGACTCCACGCACGGGCTGACGGCCCAGCTCCGAGGCGGCCCAAAGATCTACTTCGGTGACGCGGGGGAGTTGTCGGCGAAATGGACTGCCGCGCTCGCGGTGCTCGCCGCCCCAGGCTCGGCGGGGGCGGCATACATCGACGTCACGGATCCACGGAGGCCTGCACCAGGAGTGGGGCCTGACTGACTACACCAAACCTCGACTCGAGGGTTACTGTTGCTTTTTCTCAACTCTCGAAGGCCGATCTAGAGTTCGGCAATTTGCAATGCTCCTTGCGAACCGGGCCGAACGTTGACTTGCCGCATGTCCAGCGCTTAAGGTGCGAAACTGCGCTAGCAGCGAAAGTTCGCGTAAACTCTCAAGCCTAACTCTAGAGTCGGACGGGATACATGGAAAGCGCCAGTTACCTCGCAGTGATCAAAGTCGTCGGCGTGGGAGGCGGCGGCAATAACGCCGTCAGCCGAATGATCGACGCGGGGCTCCGCGGCGTCGAGTTCATCGCCTGTAATACCGATGCCCAGGCGCTCGCGATGTGCGACGCCGACATCAAGCTGAACATTGGGCACGAGCTGACCAAGGGCCTTGGAGCGGGGGCAAATCCTGAAGTCGGACAGGGCGCAGCGGCTGAGTCCAGGGATGACATCAAGGAAGCGCTGAAGGGCGCGGACATGGTGTTCGTGACCGCCGGCGAAGGAGGCGGGACCGGGACCGGTGCAGCACCCGTGATCGCGGACATCGCCAAGAACGAGATCGGGGCACTGACCGTCGGCTGCGTCACGCGGCCGTTTGTGTTCGAGGGAACGCAGCGGGCGCGGCAGGCCCAGGAAGGCATCCAGCGACTGCGAGAGCACGTCGACACCCTGATCGTGATCCCGAACGAGAAGCTGCTGGCGATCGTGGAGCGCCGCACCACGATCCTCGATGCTTTTCGCGAGGCCGACGACGTCCTTCGTCAGGGCGTACAGGGGATCACTGACCTGATCACGATCCCCGGGCTGATCAATCTCGACTTCGCCGACGTTCGGACGATCATGCGAGACGCCGGCACGGCGCTGATGGGTATCGGCTCGGCGAGCGGCGAGAACAGAGCGGTGGAGGCAGCCAAGATCGCGATCTCCTCACCGCTGCTCGAGGAGTCGGTCGAGGGTGCCACGGGGATCCTCCTCAACATCACCGGCGGTCACGACCTCGGGCTATTCGAGGTCAACGAGGCGGCTGAGATCGTTCAGAGCGCAGCCGACTCGAACTCGAATCTGATCTTCGGGGCCGTGATCGATGACGAACTCGGCGAGGACGTGCGCGTTACGGTGATCGCGACCGGGTTCGATCATGGACACGCGCGGCCGAGCACAGCGCGCGAGACCACTCGCCGGGCACGCCGGGATCGGGACGTGACGATGGACGATCGCCAGCGTTCCTCGCTCGAGATTCGCGACGACGAGATCGACATCCCATCGTTCCTGAAGGACCGCTGAGCGCACGTCGGCGAGGGTCGAGTTGGCGCAACCTCCGGCGCTCCATCCTGTTTAGTAGTTCCGTCACCCTCAGGAAAGAGACCGAACTCGGAGCAGAGATGCCAGAGGGCGCATGGGGCGCCCGGCTTCGCGCTGCAGGTCTCGCGCTGATCGCAATGGCTTCGCTGCTGTGGGCGGCGGCACCGGCGGCGCGGGCCCAGCCCACGCCGGCGGTGCCGGCAGTGATCGACGGGCCAACCCCGGACATAGCCGCCCCGGCCGGCCTCGGAATATCCGTGGCCCGCGATGGCACCGGCGGCCTCGTCTACCTCAAACAGGTTGCGGGCGTCGCGCACGTGTTCGTCTCGGTGCTCGCCGGTGGAACCTTCCGGCCGCCAGTCGAGGTTGACCCAGCCCTCGCCGGTCCTTCGTCTCAGCCCGTGCTGGCAGCGGGCAATGGAGGCTTGCTGGA
>CATPAX010000053.1 GCA_955652215.1 uncultured Solirubrobacteraceae bacterium
CCGCTGATGTAGTCCTCGACGCCAGGGGTCGTGAACAGCAGGTCGCGGTAGGCGCGGCGGTTCTCCTCGGTCGACTCGACGTCGATGTGGTCAAAACGCTTCTTGATCGTGCCGCCGCTCTCGTCCGCGGCGAGGATGCCCTTGCCGGTGGCGACGATGGCCTTGGCTGTGTGATGTAGGTCGGTGTGCATGGTCCGCCTTCGTTCCGGGTTTTCCCAGCATGATCGCTCGGCGGCGGCGATTGTGCAATTCTGGGGTCTGGGAAGTTAGTCTTCCCGATTCGGAGATGAAGCTCAGCGCCCGTAACCAACTCGCCGGCAAGGTCCTCGCCATCAACCGCGGCGAGGCGATCGCCAATGTCGAGCTCGACGTCGCGGGTCAGCGGCTGGTGGCGTCGGTGACGGTCGAAGCCGTGGAGGAGCTGGGCCTAAAGCCCGGCAGCGAGGTCCTCGCGGTCATCAAAGCCTCGGACGTAATCGTCGCAACGCCGTAGCCGCCCGCTGGCCCGCGGTGAGTAGACCTCCCCCCGCGGACCTTCCGGTGGGCGGATCCGCGGACCTTCCGGTTGGCGGATCAGTCGAGCCCCGATTCGCCGCTGCGCTCGTGGTGCGGTAGCCCATCTTCCGGGAGCTCGTAGTAGTCGCCGGCCTGCGAGGTGAACCAGTGGCTGATGACGCGCAGCCCTGTCGGACCATCCAGCGTGCCGGCCGCGATGCTGATCGTCTCCCGGCCAGGAGGGTCCCAGAACAGGCTCGATCCACATTCGCCGCAGAAGCCTCGCCTCGCGCGCGCATCGCTGCGGGGACTCTGAATCCACCTGAGGCCGCGCTCCTCCAGGAGCACCAGGTCGTCCTTGCGCGCCGCCGTGCTCGCCGAGACGTGCCCGTGCCACCGGCGGCACTCGATGCAGTGGCAGACCAGCACAGCGCGTAGCGGCCCCCGCACCTCATATCTAACGCTTCCGCACAGGCACCCGCCACTCCGCCATGGCCACCTCCTCGTTTCGTCGTGCGACCATGCTCGAGCAGGCTAGACCCACCGGATCATGCCCCGGGGTCCGTTACTGCGCATCGCGCTGCGGTATCAGCGCTACCTTGAAGAGCTGATGATGCGCAAGCGGGCAGCGAACGTCTTATGGGCTGCGGTGGTGGCGATCGTCGCGGTCGCCGCCGTCGTCAGCGTCGTGATCGACACCAGCAGGCGGTCGGCCGCAGCTACGCCAGCCTTCGCGCCCGGCCTCGATCCGGGGACCTCGCTTTCGGCTCCCGCGCCCGAGTTCGCGCTCACGGACCAGTCCGGGGCGAGAGTCTCGCTCCAGTCGTTCCGCGGGAAGGTCGTGATCCTCGCCTTCACTGACTCGCAGTGCACGACCGTCTGCCCGCTGACGACGACCGCGATCGTTGACGCCAAGCGTCTGCTGGGAACGGCTGGTTCTCAGGTCGCGCTGCTCGGGATCGACGCAAACCCGCAGGCCATCTCGGTCGCCAATGTGCGCGCCTATTCAGAGGTCCACGGTATGACGCATTCCTGGCAGTTCCTGACCGGGACGCTGCCCGAGCTTCGACGCGTTTGGAAGGCATACAGGGTCGACGTGGCGATCCGCGGCGGCCAGATCGACCATACGCCGGCTCTGTTCGTAATCGACCGCCAGGGCCGGCTGGCGAAGGTGTACCTGACGCAGATGTCGTACTCGAGCGTCGCTCAGCAGGCGCAGCTGCTCGCTCAAGAGACATCGTCACTGTTACCCGGCCACCCCCGCGTCGATGCTCGGTTGTCGTACGTGCCGGTCCCGACGATCGCTCCGACGGCACCGGTGAGTCTTCCGCGCGCGGGTGGGGGCATGGTCCGCCTTGGGCCCAGCGGCTCTCCCCGATTGCTCGTGTTCTTCGCGACCTGGGATTCCGAGGTGACGAACCTGTCCGCGCAGCTCCAGGCGCTCGGACGCTACGAGGCGACCGCGTTCGCGCACGGGCTGGCCCCGCTAGCCGCGGTCGACGAAGGGAGCGTCGAGCCTTCGCCCGCGGCGTTACCGCGCTTCCTGGCGTCGTTCCCGCATCCTCTCCCCTACCCGGTCGCCGTCGACACGAGTGGACGGGTCGCGGACGGCTATGGCGTGCAAGATGAGCCGTGGTTCGCGCTCGTTTCGCCGAGCGGCCAGATCCTCTGGTACTACGATATCTCGGCTTCGGGCTGGCTTTCGGCGAGCAAGCTGGTCGCGCGCGTTCGCGCGGCGCTCGCGCACCCGCGCGTGTTGAGCACTCCTTCAGCGGTGCAGGCAGCGCTGGCTGGCTCGCCCCCTCCGCTTGCGGAGCTGCACCGGCAGGCCGGCGAGCTGCTCGGAAGCCGGGCGTCGCTGGCCGCCCGGCTGCGCGCGCTACGTGGATACCCGGTTGTGATCAATGCCTGGGCCTCCTGGTGCGGACCGTGCAAGGCGGAGTTCGGGCTGTTCGCCTCGACATCAGCGCTCTACGGACGCCGGGTCGCGTTCCTCGGCGTCAATACCAGCGATCCCGCAGCCGGCGACGCGCGCGCCTTTCTGGCCACGCACCCGGTCAGCTATCCCAGCTATCAGGCCCCTACGACATCAGCGCTCAGCTCGCTTGCGGTCGTCCAGGGGCTTCCGACGACGATCTTCATCAACCGTGCCGGGCGTGTCGTCTACGTGCACACCGGCGAGTACTTCAGCCAGGGAACGCTCGACCAAGACGTGGCCACCTACGCACGGCCGGGCTGAACGCGCACAGCACCGATAGTCGCGATACGGTCTGGTCGTGGGCGCCAGGCAACGAGACGACTCGCAATAGGCGACGAATGACGAAGTGGATCTACGACTTCGCCGAGGGCTCCCGCGATATGCGCGAGCTCCTCGGAGGCAAGGGCGCGGGGATCGCTGAGATGACCCGCATCCTCGGTCCTGAGGTGGTTCCGGCTGGGTTCACGATCACGACCGAGGCGTGCGTCGCGTACATGCGCGGCGGCGGCCAGGAGCTTCCTGACGGTCTGGAGGAGCAGGTGGACGAAGCCATCGGTCGGCTCGAGGAGCAGGCCGGCAAGCGCCTGGGCGACATGGACGATCCACTGCTCGTATCGGTCCGCTCGGGAGCTCGCGAGTCGATGCCGGGGATGTTGGACACGGTCCTGAACGTCGGGCTCACCGATGAATCGGTCAAGGGCCTTGCCTCGAGGACCTCCGACGAGCGTTTCGCCTGGGACTGCTATCGGCGGCTAATCCAGATGTTCGGCAACGTCGTTCGCGGGATCCCCGGCCGCAAGTTCCAGGACGAGATCGCCCGGATCAAGCGTGACCGCGGTGTCGCACTAGACACTGAGCTCGACGCTGCCGCGCTCAAGGAGCTGGCCGAGCGATTCCGCTCGCTCTATGACTTTCCGACCGATCCCCGAGAGCAGCTGATCCAGGCCATCCGCGCGGTGTTCGACTCCTGGACGGGCGAGCGTGCGGTGCGCTACCGGCGCATCAACCGGATCCCGGATGACTGGGGCACCGCCGTCAACGTCCAGCAGATGGTGTTCGGCAACCTCGGCGAGACGTCTGGCTCGGGCGTCGCGTTCAGCCGCAATGAGGTCACTGGCGCGCCAGAGCCATCCGGCGACTTCCTTCCCAACGCGCAGGGCGAGGACGTCGTCTCCGGCGTGCGAAACCCGCAGGACATCTCAGAGCTGCGC
>CATPAX010000054.1 GCA_955652215.1 uncultured Solirubrobacteraceae bacterium
GCGGTTGAACTTCCCTCCCCGTCCCCGCTCGACGATCCGGAACGGCGGCTCGAGCTCAGCGAGCGTCATATCGGCCCAGGCAAAGCGCTGAAGCGGGGCCTTCATCCGGAACCGAGCCCCGGCGCCGGTCCCGTAGGGGTCTTCTCGGGTCAGGTGCCAGTCGACCAGGTAATGGTCGCAGAACTCGGCGTGGTTCGAGATATCCGCGAGATACTCGAAGACCTCTTCTCGTGATTTGCCGACCGGCGTCGAGACCGTGAAATCCACGGCGCGGATTGTATGGAAGGCGGGGCCGAGGACCTGCGCGTAACGATCAGGCTGCGCGACGGTCAGTGATCCGGATGCTGTGACCGAAAGCGGGACCGTGCATCGTGAGCGAGCGCGAAGGAGCCTTTCGCTGCGAGGCGCGGCAGAGCTCGCAGATCATCACGTCGTCCTCGTAGAGGTAGACGCGCTCGCCGATCAGGGGTGTCCGGCGGCAGTTGTGGCAGCGATCGAATCCGCCCGCCCGCTCGACCATTCCCCGCCGCAGCAGCGCCAGCTCCAGCTCGGGTGTGTCGTCATGCACTGGGGCTTTCATGTGGCAGCTATTCGCCGCCTTTTCGACCCTTCCTGCCCCTTAAAACTGCGCAAACCGGACCGTTCGAAACAGCGGTGTCCGCGATAGGGACCACTCCAGTTTTCTGCTTTGACCGACGGGCTATGATTTCGATGCCGAGCTGGACGGCTCGGCACTGTACCCCCGCCTGTACCAAGGAGAACCTGCCCCAATGAAAGCCTGGACCTCGGGCAATGTTGCGGGGACCGGAACGTTTCGTTGCACGGATTGCGACTACCCGGTATCTCTCGACGCCGTCGACGAACTCCCCACCTGCCCTAACTGCGGCGGTACCGAATTCGTCAGAGCGTCGCTGTTCACCACGGCCCAGACAAGTGTGGTGGAGGTGGTTCCGGACATGGAGGACCAAGCGTGGCTCGACGAGCTGCGTGACGAGCTGAACGAGCCCGGCCAGTACCTCGCCTACCGCACCGACGACGACGATGTGGTCGCGTTCACGCTGCAGCGCGAGTGGACCAGAATCGGACGAAGCCTCGCGGCTGACATCCGCTTCGACGATCCGACAGTCTCCCGCCGGCATGCTCTGATCGTTCGCCAGCCCGACGGTCTCCGAGTCCTCGACGACCGCAGCCTGAACGGTGTGTTCGTAAATGGCGAGCGAGTCGAATGGAGCACGCTTGCCGACGGCGACGAGATCGTCATCGGTCGCCACCACCTCCATTTCCTCCATGTTCCTGCGATCTCGGGGATGCGCTTCACTCGCAACTCCGAACCCGGCGCGACGGCCGACGCATCCTGATAGGCGCCCCCGCGTTTCGCGCGGGGCCACCGCCGGGCCGGGACTATGATCAGCCGCGATGGCGGCGAGCACGATCGCGGTTCTCTCGCAGAAGGGCGGCACCGGCAAGACGACCGTGGTTCGGACGCTGACCGACGTTTTTCGACGGGTCGGCATCTCGGTGCTTGCGGTCGATCTGGATCCGCAGGGGAACCTGTCGGACTACTTCGACGTCGACCCCGAGATCTCACCGACGATCGGAGACGTGCTGGCCGGACGCGCCGACTCCCAGGCCGCAATCCACGACGGAATCGTCCCCGCGAACCTCGGCCTCGCCGAGGCCGAGCTGATGCTCGGCGGGAGGATGGGCAGGGAGCTCACGCTCAAGAAGGCGCTCGCCTCGCTACGGCCCAAGTACGACCTGATCCTGATCGACTGTCCACCATCGCTCGGCTTGCTGACCGTCAACGCGCTGGTCGCAGCCGACTACGCCCTGATGTCGGCCGAGGCCCAGTACTTCGCCGTGCAAGGGGTCGAGCAGGCGCTCCAGATGATCGAGCTGGCTCGCGAGAGCCTGAACCCCGAACTTGAGTGGCTCGGAGTTCTCCTGAACATCGCCGACATGCGCACCCGCCACTCGCGCGAGGCCCTCGGTTCGCTGCGCGAGCACTTCGGCGAGAAGGTATTCGATACGCCGATCCGTGCCTCGATCGCCTACGCCGAATCGGCGGAGCGAGCGGTGACGATCCTCGACCATCGCCCCGATCTCGCGGTCGACTATCTGGCGGTCGCCGACGAGATGCTTCGCAGGCTCGGAATGCCGGAACCGCGCCAGCGGTTGGAAGGGCTGGCGGGGGGCTTTCCCGCGGCAGTCAGCTCCTGACGCCGCGGGCGTGGGGAACGAACTACATCTCGGTGACGTCGGCCCCCTGGGACTCGAACGGCACCCGAATGACCTTCGCCCAGCCCTGCGTCGCGCGCCCCAGCGCCTCGACGAGTCGACTGGTCTGCTCGTAATGCGACCACACCAGCACGGCCGGCCCCGCGCCTGAGATCGTCGCCCCGAGCGCCCCTAGCGCCGGCGCTTGCTCCACCAGCTCCGCGCAGCGCGGATACAGGTGGGCCCGGTGAGGCTGGTGCAGGCGATCGCGAAGGCCGGCCGCGATCAGGTCCCAGTCTCCGCTTGCCAACCCCAAGGTCAGCATCGAAGCGTGCGCCACGTTGAAGACTGCATCCGCCAGTGGCACACAGGCCGGCAGAGCGGCTCGGGCTTGGGCTGTTCGCACGGCCTCCTCCGGCACCACCAGGACGGCCTCGAGACCCGCCGGTGGCTCGAAGCGATGCGCTCGGGTCCCGTCCCAAAGCACGAACCCGCCCTCGATTGCAGCCGCGGCGTTGTCGGCATGACCCTCTAGCTCAGCCGCCAGTGCCAGCACGTCGGCGTCGAGCTCGAACAGGTGGTCGGCGGCCAAGAGACCGGCAAGCACCGCCGCCGCACTGGCCCCGAGGCCGCCGGTAAGCGGGATGCTCGAAGAGATGGTGAACCGAAACCCATCTGCCGGTGCGAGCGCCTCGAATCCGCGCACCACGAGGTTCGTGCGATCACGGGGAATGTCGAGGTCGGTCTGGACCGAGAACGTCCCCGCCTCGAGCACCTCGAGCTCGAGATGCAGGGACAGTGCGGCGGCGAGCACGTCGAATCCGGGACCGAGGTTGGCCGACGAGGCCGGGACTCTTACCACCCGCCGCCGGGCCAGCGTCAAGACAGAACCGCCCGCTCGAGCGCCGAGCTATCCGGTTCGCAGGCGATCACCTGGCCGCCTTCTCGTACCGCAGTCTCGGGATCCTTCAGCCCGTGTCCCGTGAGCACGCACACGATCCGGCGGGCGTCGGGGGCGCCATGGGCGATGAGCCCGGCGACGCTCGCGGCCGACGCCGGTTCGCAGAAGACTCCCTCCGACCCGGCGAGAAACCTGTGCGCCTCGAGGATCTGGGCGTCGCTCACTGCCGCAACCATGCCGCCAGAGGAGCTCATTGCGTCCATCGCTTCTTCCCACCGCGCCGGATTGCCGATCCGGATCGCGCTCGCAACCGTCTCAGGGTGCTCGACGGGAACGCCATGCACCAGCGGCGCGGCGCCCTCGGCTTGAAATCCGAGCATGCGGGGGCGGCTGTCCATCTCCTTGAAGCCGCGCCAGTACGCGGTGATGTTGCCGGCGTTGCCGACGGGGATGCACAACGCGTCGAGCTCCGTGCCGAGCGCCTCGACGACCTCGAACGCCGCTGTCTTCTGTCCCTCGATGCGGAACTCGTTGACCGAGTTCACAAGCGAGATCGGCTGGCGCTCGACGAGCTCGCGAACGAGGCGTAGCGCGGCGTCGAAGTTGTCCTGGAGGGCGATCACGCGAGCGCCGTGGACCAGCGCCTGCGCAAGCTTGCCGGTCGCGATGTTGCCCTCCGGGACGACCACTGCGCAGCGCAGTCCGGCACGAGCCGCATATGCGGCGGCGGACGCGGCCGTGTTTCCGGTCGAGGCGCACAGCACCGCGTGGGCCCCCTCCCGCACCGCCGCCGAGACGGCTGCGGTCATCCCGCGGTCCTTGAACGATCCTGTGGGGTTGCAGCCCTCGAGCTTCAGCCACACCTCGGCGCCAACGCGCTCGGAGAGGCGCGGCGCGAGCACCAGCGGCGTGTTGCCTTCGCCAAGCGAGACGACGGGATCGCCGGCCGCAAACGGCAGGCGATCGCGATAGCGCTCGATGATTCCAGTCACGATGCCTCAGCGGGCAACGTCGAGTACCACCTTGCCCGTCGCGCCGCGAGTGTCGATCAGCTCGAGTGCCTGCGCGGCCTGCTCGAGCGGGAAATGCGCGCCGACGATCGGGCGAACGAAGCCGGCCTCGATGAGGCCCGCTACCGCCTCACCGATCTCGCGCGAGATCTCGGGTCTGGCCAGCGCTGCGGCCCCCCATGCAGCACCGACCACCTCCGTGTTTCCAAGCAGCAGGCGATTGACCTTGACCTCCGGGATCGAACCGCCCGTGAAGCCGACGACCACCACCCGGCCGCCCTCGCGGAGCGAGCGCAGGCTATCGGTGAAGCGATCGCCGCCGACCGGGTCGAGCACCACGTCGACCCCGCCCGAGGAGAGCTCGCGTGCCTGGTCCTTCCAGGGCCCGTCGGACCTCAGGACCTCATCGGCACCCGCGTCGCGCGCCACCCGCTCCTTCTCATCGCTCGAGACGACAGCGATCGTCTTCGCCCCCAGCCCCTTGGCAACCTGGAGCGTGGCGGTGCCGACGCCGCCGGCCGCGCCATGCACGAGCACCGTCTCTCCCTCCTGCAGCCGCCCGCGCAGCTTCAGCGCGAAGTAGGCGGTGTGGTAGTTCAAGACGAGCCCGGCAGCCTGTGCGAAATCGAGCTCGTCGGCGATCCGGAAGCACAGGTGCTCGGGGGCGACCGCAACCTCGGCGAACCCACCAAGTACGCAGAATGCCGCCACCCGATCCC
>CATPAX010000055.1 GCA_955652215.1 uncultured Solirubrobacteraceae bacterium
CGATCCTGAGCGTCGGGGGATCCTCCGGGACGACCGACGGTCCGAACCGCGGATCGCGCGTGACTCGAGTGGTGGCGTCCCGGACGACCCGCTCGGTCGCGGAGGCACCCGCCGGGACTGGGCGTGGAGACCTAGCCCTGCGGCTGCGTGGGGCCGGATCTTCACTCTCGGGCGTAAACGCCTCCTCACCCGGCAGCGGTGGCTCGGGCTGGTTGGCGGCCCGGATCCTCGAACCGGCGTACGCAAGTAACCCCGCTACACCAAGCGCAACGAAGATGCCCCACTCAACCCCCGATGTGGTCGCTCCCGGGCCGGTCACCTGGGTGCCCTGCTTATCGAAGATCCTCCAGATGATCAGCAGCGAGGCCCAGACCCCGGCGGCCGTGATCACTCCGCCGTCGCCACCGGGCAGGTGAAACGCGCGGCCCTGAGCTCGCTTATAGAGCAGTGTCACCACGCCCGCCGCTACAAGGAGCACCGCTGCCTCGACGAACGAGAACGCTCCCCAGCCCGTCAGCGCAACACTTTTCTCCTCTAGCGTCGCGGCCCTCCCGGTTGCGATCACGGTCTCCTGGTACCAGGGAAGGAACAACGTGACGAACAGCCCAACCGCCGTCATCGCTGCGAGCCGGCGATCCGGCGCGAGCGCCTGCCATGTCCGGGCGACCCCGGTCGCACGCACAGCTCCCCGATTGCTCGGGGGGTGAGAGGTGCGCCTCACGCGCCGATTGTAGGCCCCACTGAACCCGGTGCCGACCGACTGGAGGCGGTTGGCTCGGCGGCCCGTGTACCGCGCGATCGGCGCCGCGAAGGCAACCGAGATCCGGCTGGTAGATTCGGCCAGCTCTGATGAACGATTGGGTGCGGAGATTGCTTACGGCCAGCGTCGCGCTCGCGATGTGTGTATTCGCCGTTGCCGGCTGCGGGAGCTCCAGCAACAACGCGCGCAAGCTCCTCCAGCAAACCTTCACCGGCCATCACACGACCTCGAGCGGTGTCCTCGATGTCGAGGTCGCTCTCGATCCCTCGCCCTCGACAACGCTCAAGGGACCGATCACGTTCACCTTCGGCGGCCCCTTTCAGACAATGGGTCCGGGGAAGCTCCCGCAGTCGAACTTCAACCTCGGGGTGGGCGGTCCGGGCTTCGGCGGTTCGATCGGAATCCTGTCCACGGGGAGCGCCGGATACGTCGTGCTGAAGGGAGCCGGCTATCAGCTTCCGCAGGCGAGCTACGCGCGTTTGGAGTCCAGTTTCGCGGGCGCCGCGGCCCCATCGGCGGGCGGTCTAATCAGTCGCCTCGGTTCCGCGGTGACGAATCCGGTGGTCGTCGGCCAGGAGCTGATCGGGGGGGCGGAGACGATCCACATCCGAGCGAAGGTGAACGTCCCGGTGGTGCTTGCCGACCTCAGCACGATTCTGCGGCGGGCATCGTCGCTCGGAGTGTCCGCGGCGGGCGGTCTGCGCGGCGGCCTGTCGGCGGATGTTCAGCGGCGGATCGCCGCGGAGATCAGGAATCCAACGTTCGACCTCTGGACCGGCGCCCACGACAAGACCCTCCGGAGGCTCGAGATCGGCGCCACGCTCCCGATCTCGGGCCAGATCGCGCAGCTACTCGGATCGACGTCGGTCGATCTCGACCTCAGCGTCCAGTACAGCCTGCTGAATGAGCCGCAGACGATCGCCGCTCCAGACACGGTTCGCCCGTACCCAGAGCTCGTACCCAGGCTGCGCGCTCTGGAGCAGTCGCTGCAAGGCTCGATCGTCAGTGGCCAGCTGCCCACCAGCGCTGCCACTGGCCCTACCGGCGCGAGCACTGCGACGAGCACCGCGGAGCCGGTCCTGAAGTACAGCGAGTGCATCGATGCCGCGGGCAAAGACCTCGCCAAGATGCAGAAGTGCGCGCCACTGCTCGCCGGTCAGTAGCCGGCGGCCTCGCGGGTCCGGCTACTCGCTGCTGACTTCCTCCGGATCTTCCTCGAGCTCTTCCTCGAATTCCTCGTCGTCCTCGTTGCCGCGGTCGTGGCTCGCTTGGAAAGTCTCGAGCAGCTCGTCGCGGCGGGCCTCGTCGACGGGCGTCTCGTCGGCGATCAGGACCCAGTCGGCGCCCTCGTACTCCTCCATGTTGAAGATCTCGGCATCGAGCTCGGGGGAGTCGTCAACGACGACAAGCACCTCGGTCTGAGGGTTGAAGTACGTCCCCGGACGGTTGATCAGCTCCTCGAGCTCAAACTTGCGTGCGTCGGCCATGGCCGCTCAGCGTACCTTGAAACCGTCTCCGCCGGAAGGATCGTGATCCCCGGCGCCAGTCAGTCGGGCGATCTCACGCCCGACCTCGCGATCGACATCGAGTGGAGGTTTGCCAGACCTGACCAGCCTGTCAGAGCGAGCGATAACCAGGTCCCGGATCTCCGTGCGTAGCTCGGGGTCCACGTCCGCACGCGGGGCGCTGCTCGCCCGGCGCAGCCTCGAGATCTCCTCCTCGACGTCGAGCGCGTGCTCCCCGCGGCGCTTTCGCCGGGCGTTGCGCGCGAGGAGCAGCTCGCGGATCTCCTCATCCGCCGCCGCGGAGCCCGCCGGCGGTTCCGATGACTGGGCCCGTTCAGTCTCGAAAGTCAGACCGTCCTTGCCGTAGTCCTCCCACGTCCTGCGGCCAAAGAGGAGGACCAGGAACGCGATCACGGCAGCCGCGGCACAGACGATAAGGACGACGGTCCCAAATGCGGCGTGCATCCCGGTAAGTGTGGCGCAGGCGCCGCCAGTCTTGTCTAGGCGCCGCCCGAATCGTCCGCTAATCTAGTCGTTGACTGACTAGTCAATCGAACGCTGGCACAGGGAGACATCCACCGTGGTTGATTTCACGCTCACCGAAGAGCAGAAGAGCATCCAGGAGATGGCGCACGACTTCGCCGAGAAGGAGATTCGGCCCGTCGCCGCGCAGTACGACCGTGATGCGACCTGGCCCGGAGAGATCATCGACAAGGCCTGGGAGCTCGGACTCATGAACGTCCACCTGCCGGCCGAGTACGGCGGTCCGGGCCTGGGCTTTCTCGACGGCGCCCTGATCGAGGAGGAGATCTCATGGGGCTGCTCCGGCATCGGGACCTCGCTGTCGTGTAACGGGCTGGCGACAGCCCCGATCATCCTGGCCGGCTCGGAGGAGCTCAAGAAGGACTATCTCGGTCGCCTCACCGAAGCGCCCCTGCTGGCCTCCTTCTGCCTGACCGAGCCCGATGCGGGGTCCGATGTCTCAGCGATGAAGACGACCGCGGTCCGGAACGGCGACAAGTGGGTCATCAACGGGTCGAAGTCGTTCATCACCAATGGTGAGTACGCGAATTGGTACGCGGTCTATGCCAAGACCGACCGGGAAGCGGGCCACCGTGGGATCTCGTGCTTCATCGTCCCCCGCGACGCGGGCGTGGTCGTCGACAAGCACGAGGACAAGATGGGTCAGCGAGCGTCGAACACCGCAGCGATCTCCTTCAACGAAGTCGAGATCCCGCGGAATCACCTGGTGGGCGAGGAGAACAAGGGCTTCAAGCTCGCGATGATGACCCTCGACCGCACCCGTCCGGGCGTGGCAGCGATGGCGACGGGCGTGGCCCGCGCAGCGATGGAGCTTGCGGTCGAGTACTCAAAGCAGCGCGTTCAGTTCGGCGTCCCGATCGCGATGCACCAGGCGATCCAGTTCATGATCGCCGACATGGCGACAAAGGTTCACCTGGCGCGCCTGGCCACATGGAACTCGGCCGTCCTGCTCGATCAGGGCAAGCGCAACACGCTCGAGTCCTCGCATGCCAAGCGCTTCGCCGCGGACACGGCGATGGAGGTCGCGACCGATGCGGTGCAGATCTACGGCGGCTACGGCTTCATCAAGGACTACCCGGTGGAGAAGCTGATGCGCGATGCCAAGATCCTGCAGCTGTACGAGGGGACGGCCCAGATCCAGCGGCTCGTGATCGCCCGGGAGGTCCTGCTGCCCAGGCGTGCTGAGCAGCCGGCGGCCGCGCACGCCTAGTGTGACGAGTCATAAATTCGGCTCGAATGGCGTCCAATTTATGACTCGGGGCACTGGAGGAGGGTGGTTATGGGGCCGCCTGGAGGCGGCCCCTTGGGTTAGGCTGCCGCATCATGCCAGTGGGTTCGCGAACACAGACGATCACGACCCCAGACGGCGGCGAGATGGGGGCGTACGTCTCAGTACCTGAGGCCGGGAAGGGTCCGGGTCTGGTGGTGTTGATGGAGATTTATGGCGTCGGTCCCTACATACGCCGAGCCACCGAACGGCTGGCCGAGCTGGGCTACGTCGCGATCGCCCCGGACCTCTACCGGCGGATCGAGCCGGGGGTTGAGGTAGAGCACGACGAGGCGGGCCTCGAGCGGGCATTCAAACTCGTCGGGAGCCTGGACCAGCAGGGGGCTGTCGAGGACTCGTGCGCCGCGCTCGACGCTCTCAGGTCGTTCCCCGAGGTCGAGGGCCAGAACATAGGCGTGCTCGGCTTCTGCCTGGGAGGGAGCCTGGCCTTCCAGGTCGCGGCTGGCGCTGACCCGGCGTGCGCGGTCTGTTACTACGGCTCGGCGATCGCTGACTCGCTGGAGCTCGGATCGCTCATCGACTGCCCTGTGCTGTTTCACTTCGGCGCCGACGACCCTTACATTGCGCGGGACTCGGTGGAAAAGGTCTGCGAGTTTGCCGCGCAGCATTCCGGATGGGAATGCCACATCCAGCCCGGCGCGGGTCATGCGTTCGACAATCACGAGGCGCCGATGTTCTATGTCCCCGAGGCCGCCGATGCCGCGTGGGAGCTGACCCAGGACTTCCTGGCCCGCACGCTCGGCGTGCAGTCGTCGCTGCCGTCGTGGTTTCGGTAGGCCGCGGGCAGGCTGATTCCTCTCAGCACGTGCGCCGGAGGCGTCGGGCAAGGGTATCGCCGGCCGCGTCGCCGCACATGCGGTCGGGCATGCTCACCGATGGCGCCCGGAACTGCCGGTGGTGGCTCGCATGCGGCCCGACAACGTCGGGTCTGAGCACACCGCGCGTTCCGCGGGCCTAAGCCGAGTGGGACGCGATCCCTGGGTCGCACTGTGCGTGCGGACGGTCCGCTCGGCGAGGCAATTGTCGCCTCCGTGCCGTCCGCCTGAGGTGGCCGGTGGCCAGGGTGGATAAGGCGACAAACAACGCAGCCAACGGCTCGGATGCTGTCTTGAGCACACCGGGGGAGGACGGCGCGACAATCGTGGCCGCGGGGGCTGGGATTGACGCGCTATCCACCCTCAGCGCGGCGCTCAACTTCGGTCCGGCGGCGGCACCAGCGAAGTGCCGCCCGGGCAGGTCGGTCACGGCGGTTCCAGCTCGGGGAACCGACTCCGACCCTGCGGTGTAACGGAACAAATCGATGAAGGAGAGCGTGCCTCGCTTGAGTTGTGTTGCGCGTGGTTGGCGCCCTATGAGCTGGCAGGGAGGGTGACCCCGAGACGGTGGAGCGGGCAAGCTCGATCAGGGAGGCTGTGCCAGCGCAAGTGAGCCAGACCACGACCACGTCCGTCCAGCCGGACGAGCAGCGCCTGATTGCCGCCGCCAAGGCTGGGGATCACGATGCTTACGGGCGGCTGCTCGCCTGTCACCAAGCGGTCGCGTTCCGCGCCGCCTACCTGATCATCGGCTCGGCGGCGGAGGCCGAGGAGGCAACCCAGGAGGCGTGCGTAAAGGCGTGGCTGGCCCTCGGGCGCTTCCGGGCCGGCGCGCCGTTTCGCCCGTGGCTGGTTCGGATCGCGATCAATGAGGCGCACAACCGCCGCCGTGTCGCCGGACGTCAGGCCGGGCTTGCCCTCCGGGTGGGCTCTCAACTGCTGCGGGCGGAGGCGGCACCGTCGGCCGAGACCGAGGCGCTGGGCGGCGAGGAGCGATCGCG
>CATPAX010000056.1 GCA_955652215.1 uncultured Solirubrobacteraceae bacterium
CGTGGGCACTTCGGGCCGGCCGCCTTCCGGCGGCACTCGCAAGCCGACTGGGCGTGACGGGGTGGCTCCGCGCATCGGCCTGACAGCGAGGACCCGAAAGCGAACCATGGACGGATCGTTTCGATCAGCGAGTGCGGCCGGCACGGCTCGGGGTGAGCGAGAAGGCTCTCCCGTGGTCACCAAGCGCTGCCCGCAGGACCGACGCAACATGCTCATGCTCGCGGGCATTGCCGCGCTCGTGCGCCTCGTCCTGATCCTCGCCTATAGCCCGGTCCAGACAAACGACACGGCCAGCTACCTCGACCTCGCCCATCGTCTGGCTTCGTGGCACCTCCAGGGCTCTCCCGGCGCACGCACGCCCGGGTATCCCGCGCTGCTGATACTCGTCGGCTACTCCCCAACCGCTATCTGGTGCGTGCAGGCAGCACTCGGGGTAGCTGCCACGCTGCTGCTCTACCGCCTGCTGCGCATCCTCGGCGGGACTACCGGTCTGGCCCTCGTGGTGGGTTTGCTGTATGCCCTGGACCTGGAGGTGCTCGCCGTCGAGCACTTCGTCCTCACTGAGACAGTCGCCGGATTCCTGATCATCGCGGCGTCGACAATCGCCGTGCGCCTGATCCAGGATCCCGCGAAGCGCTCCCGCTCGCCGTGGCTGCTCGGCCTGATCCTCGCCTGTCTGTGCATCGTTCGCCCTGACACGCTCGCGCTGGCCATCTACCTCGCCACAGGCGTTGGGCTCCTCGCCGGGGGGCGCAGCACTTTCACGCTTGCCCGTGCCGCGCGCCTGACCGGCGTCGTACTGTTACCGGCCGTCCTGGTCCTGGCCAGCTGGGCCGCGGTCAACCGGGCATCGATCGGAGTGACAACGGTCAGCACCGTCCTCGGCCACGACCTGATCGATCACGTCGCGCCTTATGTTCGCGTCCAGCCAGGGGCCAATTACGCAATCACGGCTCCCTACGTCGCAGCGAGACGCGAGCGGGAGGCACATCGCCGCGACCTGACGAATCTCAGCATCTCGGCGCAGCCCGCGATCGAGCGCGCGACCCACCTGGATGCAGCCCACTTGAGTGGGCGGCTGCTGAGCATCGCGCTGGGGGTGATTGCGCAACACCCGATCCAGTACGTGGCCTCGTCTCTCAGACAATGGCCGCGGTTCTTCATCGCACCGAACTATCCGTACTCGTTGGGCGGGGGCACCGGTGCATCGCTCATCCATGCGCTGTGGAAGCTACAACGGGCACTCAGGCTGTTGATCTCGATCTGCTTCGTGGTTCTGTGCGCGACGGCACTCGTCGGTGTCATGCGGCGTCGACACGGGGTCCTCAGCGCTCCGGCTGCGCTGCTGGCCGGCGCCGTGGGGGTCGGCCTGCTGGTGGCGACATTTCTTGCCTACGGCGAGACAGGCCGGTACGGCTACGTGTACTACCCGTTGGTGCTTGCGGTGAGCGCCGTGAGCACCCAGCGACTTGTGCCGATCGCGCAGTCGCGATGGCGCCGTGCGCGCCATGGGACCCATGCATCGAGCGCGTGAGATGCTGAACCGGCCGACCCCAGCTGCGATAAAGCGTGCGGCGGCGGCGCTCGGCATCGACGATCGGCTCAAGCAATACAAGCGCGCCACGCGCGCCGCCGAGACGGGCGCGCGACTTCAGGCGGCTTTCTGGATCGGGCGTCTGCCGATCCGCAAGCTCAGGCACGCCTGCTACCGCCGGATGGGTCTGACGCTGGGCACCGGCGTAGTCGTTCACCGCGGGCTAGAGCTCCGCGCGGCACCCGGCGTCCAGATCGGCGATGGGACGGTGGTCGGCTTTGACGTGATCCTCGACGGGAGGCGCGGGATCGCGATCGGCGCGAACGTCAATGTGTCGAGCGAGGTGGCGATCTGGACACTTCAGCATGACCACCGCGACCCGCGATTCGGCGATAGCGGGGGGCGCGTGAGCATCGGGGATCGCGCCTGGCTCAGCTTCCGGGCCACGATCCTGCCGGGCGTCAGCGTCGGGGAGGGAGCCGTCGTCGCCGCGGGAGCTGTTGTCACGAGCGACGTGCCGCCCTACGCAATCGTGGCCGGAGTTCCCGCCCGAGTCGTGGGCGAGCGTTCTCCCCGGGAGCTCAGCTACGAGCTGGGCGCGTCGGCGGCTCCGTGGTTCGTGTGAGCACCGCTGAGCTGGGCGCAGGCCGCGGTATCATCCCGTGGGCCGGTACGGCGCGAGGATGCGCCACTGACAGGGGGCCGGGTCGATGACATCCACTTCGCTTTCCAGAAGGATTCCGGGCGCGCGCGACCGAGCGCGCGCCGTGCTACTCGTCGGCGCCGCCTGCGTCGTCGGAGTGGCGGCTGGGCGTCTTTCGATCTCCCACTACGGGGTGACCGCGGTTCAGGCGCTGATCGCGATTCCGATCCTGATCTACGTGGTTCCGCGGCCGATGGTTTCGCTGCTCCTGCTCCTGGTGCTGACCTCATCGGTGTTCGCGTACGACGTGCTGCCGCGACTGGCGCTCCCGGGCCACCTGCCGCTGAACATCGGCGACTTCGTGCTGCTGGCGACGGTCGGAGGCACGCTGTGGCGCAGGCCCTGGCGAACCTGGCCACCCCCGGTGCAGCGCTTCTCCTTGGTGCTCGGCGTGATGCTGTTGCTGGCGTTGGTCCCCACGGTCAAGCTCGCGATGAGCGGTCACAACGCAGCGCGTGACGCGATCGGCGGCTATAAGACGCTGCTCTACCTCACCGGCGCGCTGACGATCTCGCTGGAGCTCTCCGGCCGGCAATGGCGAACGCTTCTCACCGTCCTCATCGTGGCTTCTGGGGTGATCGCCGTCCTCTCGATCGGGGCAGCCGCCTCGGGCGGATTTGCGACCCTGCTCGCGCGCTGGGATCCGAATGGGGCATTGTTGGGCGCCGTTGCCCCGGGCGCACCTGCCACGCGTATCCGGCTGCCGGGTCTGTTCCTGGTGTATGCGATGACGATCCCGACGCTGGTGATGGCGTTGACGGTCAAGGACCGATGGCGGAGCGCCCGGATCGTCGCGCTCTGCCTGATGATTGCGGCGATTGCGGTCAGCCTGAACCGCAACATGTACTTCGGTGGGCTGATCGCCCTCATGATCACGATCCTGGTCGGCGGTGCCCGACTACGGCATCGTCTCCTCGCGACTGCGCTCGCAATCGTGGCCGTGGCCGCGATCGTGGTCCAGTCGGCGGTGCTGCCTGCGGTCACTGCCAAGGTCGGCGCTCGCGCAGCGAGTGCCCTCTCCACGCAAGTGCTCGCCACGGGCTCAGCTCAGGCACGCGCCGACGAGTTCTCGCATGCTTTCACCGCAATCGCGCAGAACCCGTGGTATGGAGTGGGGTGGTTTCAGAACTACGGCTCGTATTCGGATGGTGGCTACCGCCTGGGCGTCGAGGACTGGTATCTCCATGTGACCAC
>CATPAX010000057.1 GCA_955652215.1 uncultured Solirubrobacteraceae bacterium
CGCCACGCTCGCTCACGGGTCAGCGCCGCCCCCAGAAGCGATCGCCGCCGAGGAGGAACGGGTCAGCCGGCTGGTGCTTCGCGGCAGCGAGCTGGCTTGGCTTCGCTACCTGCACCATGTGATCGACTTGCTAGACGCTCCGGCCCGCACCGACGACCCCGGGATAGCGAGCGCCCGTGCGCGCACGATCAAGGTTCTCGTCAACCACCATCACCTGCTCCTGGGCCTGCCGGGCCGCGCAGCGCAGCGCACAGCCGGGGACCGAGCCCGCCTGGAGGCACTTGCCGCTGGGCGTACTGGCCAGCCAACACCTACCTGAGGATGCCGATGAACTCGCTAACCACGACTGCCAGCTTTACCGATCAGGCGCTCACCCCCGAGCACCTAGAGCTTCAAGAGCGGGCGCGGACGTTCGTCGAGACGGTCCTGATTCCCTTCGAGGTCGAGGCCGAGGAGGCGGGTGGACGGCTGCCGGAACACACGGTGGACGAGATCAAGCGCGAGGCGATCGCGGCCCGCTTGAACGGGGGACGCGTCCCTGTAGCGCACGGCGGCCAGGCGTGGTCGATGCTCGAGTGGTTCCTCGTCAACGAGCAGTTCGGTCGGGTTACCGGTGGGCTGCACTGGCATGTCCCGAGCGCCTATAACGTCCTGCTGTCAGGAACGCCCGAGCAGATCGAGCGCTACCTCGTACCTGCAGTCCGGGGTGAGGGCGGCGACGCTTATGCCGTGACAGAGGCGGAGGCCGGCTCGGATCCGGGCGGGATCTCGACGACGGCGATCCGATCGAACGGGGGCTGGCGGATCAGCGGCGAGAAGTGGTTCGTCACCTCAGGTGACGTCGCCCGTGTGCTGATCGTGATGGCAAACGCGATCGAGGGCTCAGAGCGCCTGCCGACGCTGTTCCTGATCGAGCCCGGTGCGCCCGGAGTCGAGTTCGTCGATGACCCGAAGTTCACCCACAACTATCCCCACGGGCATCCCACGATCCGTTTCACCGACGTCGAGGTTGGGCCCGACGCAGTAGTGGGAGGTGTCGGCGAGGGCGATCACCTGCAGCGCGAATGGTTCACCGAGGAGCGCCTGGGAATCGCGACGCACGGACTTGGCGCGATGTGGCGCCTGCTCGAGGAGACCACGAGCTGGGCGCTCTCCAGGCAGCAGGGCGGCACGCGGATCATGGACTACCAGGGCGTCTCGTTTCCGCTTGCGGATTCTGCTACCGACGCCGCCCTAGGGCGACTTCTGGCGATGCAGGTCGCGAACATGGTCGACTCCGGCGCCGATCCGAAACTCGTGCACGCCAAGGCTTCGATGGCCAAGCTGTTCGTCAGTGAGGCGGCTGGCAGGTGCGCGGACCGGGCGGTGCAGATCTTCGGCGGCCGCGGGTATCTCCGAAGCAATGTCGCCGAGCGGTTCCTGCGTGAGCTCCGGGTCGATCGGATCTGGGAAGGCACCAGCGAGATCCAGCGGCTGATCGTCGCGCGCGCGCTCGAGCGGCGCGGCGTCGAGGCAACCATCCATTGAGCCTCGAGCGCCTGTTCCGTCCGGCGTCGATCGCGGTGGTCGGCGCCACGGATCGTCCCGGTAGCTACGGCGGCCAGACGCTTCTGAACCTCCGCGCGATCGGCTACCCGGGGAACGTGTGGGGCGTAAACCCGCGGCGCAGCGAAGCGCTTGGGTACCCGTGCTATCCGACGATCGCCGAGCTCCCCGCGGTCCCCGACGCCGTCGTCGTGGCTGTGCCGGCGTCCGGCGTCCCAGAGGTGATCGATCAGGCAGGCCAGAGCGGCTGCGGTGGCGCGGTGGTGTACGCCGCGGGGTTCGGAGAGGCGCCCGGAGGCATCGAGCTCCAGCTAGCTTTGGTAGACGCCGCGGCGCGCCACGGGCTGCCGGTCTGCGGGCCGAACTGCGACGGGATCGTCGCGATGCACTCGCGCGCTGCCCTATGGGGGGACGCGCTGGATCCGCAGGAGCCCGGGGCGGTCGCGCTCGTGTCGCAGAGCGGAAACGTCGCGGTCAACGCACTATGCACCCGGCGGGGGCTTCGTTTCCACACCGTGATCGCCAGCGGCAACCAGGCGGTGCTGAGCACGCCTGACTATCTCGAGTTTCTGGCTGCTGAGGACGGCGTGCGATCGATCGCGCTTTACCTGGAAGACGACGGACACGGACCTGATCTGTGCGAAGGGCTGGCGGCCTGCGCGCTAGCGGGCATCCCGGTCGTCGTTCTGAAGGTCGGCGCATCGCCTGCGGGAGCGCAGGCGGCTGCTGCTCACAGCGCCGCGCTTGCAGGTGATCAGCGCGTTTTTCGAGCCCTCGTCGAGGAGGCGGGGGCCGTATGGGCGGACGATGTACACGACCTGCTCGAGCTGGCGAAGACGCTCGCGACTCGGCGGCGCGCATCACCGCTGGCGCGGGCGGACGCGTCCGCCACGGGGCTCGCGATGATGACCTGCTCGGGGGGGGACTCCGCTCAAGGCGCCGATGAGGCAGCGATCCTCGGCATGGAGCTCGCCGAGCTCTCGCCACCAACCCGGCGCCGGCTCGCCGAGCTTCTGCCTCCCGAGGCCAGTGTCGCCAACCCGCTTGATTACACCGCCCTCATCTGGGGCGAGCGGGCGGAGCTCCGCGACATCGTCAGAGCGCTTGGCGACGATCCGGCGGTCGGCCAGGTGCTGGTCTTCTACGACCAGCCCCATGGCCTGACCGGTGCCCCCGAGGAGTCGTGGCGCGCTGTCCGAGAGGGGATCGCGGCAGGAGCGGCATTGAGCGCGGCGCCCGTGATGGTGAGCTCGACCCTCCCCGAGCTCCTCGACGACGCCTCGGCGCTTGACTTCGACCTACAGGGGATTCCGGCGGCCGCCGGGTTACGCACGGGGATGAGATGCGCCGCCGCCGTGGCCGATCGAGCCGCCGGCGATCCCGTGCGCCTGCGGGAGATAGCAGCGCTCTCGCGCGCCGTAGAGAGCCCTCGAGGTGGCGAGTGGGTCTCCGAGCACGAGGCCAAGGAGCTCCTTCGCGCCGCTGGCGTCCCGGTCATCGAGGGCCGCTTGGTATCCGACGAGGACGATGCCGCGCGGGCCCTCTCGGAGCTTGGCGGCTTGATCGCGATGAAGCTGAGCGCGTCATCGGTTCAGCACAAGTCAGAGCTCGGGGCAGTCGTTCTGAGTCTGGCCAACGGAGAGGAGGTGCGCGCTGCATTCCGCAAGCTTGCGGCGCTGACCGACACGCACGGCGGAGCGATCCGCGCCGAGAGGATGGCGTACCGCGGGGTCGAGCTGATCGTTGCGGCACACATCGAAGGGATCGTGCCCGCGCTCGTGATTGGTCTCGGCGGCACCTGGACCGAAGTGCTCGACGACGTACGGGTGATCCCGCTTCCGGCGCGCGCGGAACGGATCGAGCACGAGCTACTCATGCTGCGGGGCGCGCCGCTGCTGCTCGGGGCGCGGGGCGGGCGTCCTGTCGACCTTGCTCGAGTGGCGGAGCTCGCCGAGCGCGTCGGGGAGCTGCTGGCCGGTGGCTCGATCGAGCTGATCGAGTGCAACCCCGTTCTGGCCGGTCCGGAGCAGGTGGTGGTGCTCGACGCGTCGGCGCGCCGGGGTGCGGGGGCCCGCGAGGCTCAAGAGCTGGCCGAACCGCAGGAGGCCTCGTGCCCGACGTGATCGTGATCGGTGGGGGCTTTGCCGGCGTCACAGCGGCCCGCGAAGCGGCGCTTCGAGGGTGCTCGGTGCTGCTACTCGAGGCCCGTGATCGGCTCGGTGGACGCACCTGGCGCGGGCCGTGGGACGGCACCGATATCGAGTACGGCGGCCAGTGGGTGCACTGGCATCAGCCTCACACGTGGTCTGAGATCACCCGTGCCGGGCTGAGCGTGGAGCTGAGCGACGATCCCTCGAGCGCCGCATGGTACGTCGGCGAGGAGCGCCGTCGAGGTGCGATCGAGGAGCGCGATGAGCTCGCACGCCGAGGCTGGGATAGCTTCGTACACGGCGTCCGTGAGGCGCTGCCGATGCCCCACGAGCCGCTATACGCGATCGACGAGCTCGTGCGCTTCGACCGTCTGACGATCGCGGAGCGCCTGGAGGAGCTCGACATGTCAGCCGAAGAGCATGCGGTGCTCACCGCGGAGCTGGAGTCCCTTGCGCATGCCGCGATCGATCAGGCGGGCGCCGTGTCGGTGCTGCGCTGGCATGCGCTTTCGGGCTACAGCCTCGCCCTGACCCAGTTCACGGGTGGACGCGTGACGCTCGAGCACGGGACGCGCTCGCTGCTCGACGCGATCGCCGCCGGAGCTCAATTCGAGCCGCGGTTGGAGACGCCCGTCGCTGCCGTCACGCGCAATCGCGAGAGCGTCGAGGTGCAGACACGGTCGGGCGAGGTCGTGAGCGCCAGGGCGGTGGTCGTTGCCGTGCCCCTCAACGTGCTCGGCTCGATCGAGTTCTCCCCGCCGCTGTCGGAAGGTAAGCAAGCCGCGATCGAGCTGGGGCAGGCCTCGCGGGGGATCAAGATCTTCATCCGCGCTCGTGGCGAGCCGGTGCTTCAGAACGCGATCCGCGCCGGTCATGCATTCGGATATCTCGACAGCGACACCCTGCTGGATGACGGAACCCAGATGATGATCGGGTTCGGCCCTGATGCTGAGAGCGTGCGAGCCGGGGACCTCGCCGCGGTACAGAGGGAGCTCGACGTGATCCTCCCCGGCTATCAGGCCCTGAGGGCGACCGCCCATGACTGGCTGGCCGACGAGTTCTCGCGCGGCACCTGGGCGATCCATCGGCCAGGCTGGTATGAGCATCATCACGCTGCGATGCAGGAGCCCGAAGGCCGCGTGCTGCTGGCGGGCGCCGACATCGCGAACGGTTGGGCCGGATTCATCGACGGTGCGATCGAGACGGGGCTCCGGGCCGGGAGACACGCAGCGGCGCTCTCCCAAGAGCTCTCGACATTCGGCCGACCCTGATCTGCGGGGCTCGCAGGCCGAAAGCTCTACATCCGCAACCGGGGGGGCTGCGTCGGGATCGGCGCGAAGCTTGCGTCAACCGAGCCGGCGGCTACTTCCTCAAGCAGCCGACCTTCGTCTGCACGACCGGAGCACTCTGACGGTCGGCGTTCACCGCTGGCGGTGGGCGCCGGCTGGCCCAGCGGCGGGCTCGGCGAGGAGATCCTCGTCGAGCCCGTCCGCAAGCGCTTCCAGCTGCTCGGTTCCGATCTGGTCGGCGAACATGTAGGGGACGGTTGACAGCGGAAGTCCGAC
>CATPAX010000058.1 GCA_955652215.1 uncultured Solirubrobacteraceae bacterium
GGCGGCGGTGCGGGTGCGGGGTACTACTACGGCGGGGGCGGCGATCCGGGTGCGGGCTACTACTACGGTGGGGGCGGCGGGGACGGATACCCCTACTAAGCCGGCACGCTCGCTGGAACTGATCAAGTGTTGGTCAGAGTACGAAAGTTGATAGCGTCCGGGTCGTGACCTCGGACGGCCATGGAGATGCGACGCCCGCCGAGGCGTTGCGGACAGCCGGCTTGCGCGTGACCGCCGCGCGCCTGGCGGTGCTCGATGAGGTCCGCTCGGGCCAGCACCTGACCGTCGAGAGGATCGGCACGGCCGTCCGGGACCGCATCGGAGCGGTCTCGACACAGGCCGTCTATGACGCGCTTGCGGCGCTCACCGAGGCCGGTCTGGTCCGCCGCATCGAGCCAGCGGGCAGCCCGACCCGCTACGAGACCCGCGTCGGGGACAACCATCACCACGTCGTGTGCCGCTCGTGTGGGGCGATCGCGGACGTGGACTGCGTGGTCGGCCTTCAGCCGTGCCTCGCTCCGGCGGCAACCGAGGGCTTCGTCATCGACGAGGCAGAGGTCACCTTCTGGGGGCTCTGCCCCGCCTGTGTCACAGCAACCCGATAGGAGACAACTACATGAGTGAGCAGCAGCCACCGCGCACAACCACCGACGCAGCCATACCGGCGGGGAGCGATGAGCATTCACTGACAGTTGGTCCCGATGGCCCGATCCTGCTCCAGGACCACTACGTGATCCAGAAGATGGCGCAGTTCAACCGCGAGCGGGTGCCCGAGCGTGTCGTGCATGCTAAGGGCGGCGGCGCTCATGGCTTCTTCGAGGTGACAGAGGATGTGACCCCCTACTGCAAGGCCGACTTCCTCTCTGAGGTGGGCAAGCGGACCCCCGTGTTCCTGCGCTTCTCGACCGTTGCGGGAGAGCTCGGCAGCGCCGACACGGTGCGCGACCCGCGTGGCTTTGCGATCAAGTTCTATACGCAGGAGGGCAACTACGACCTCGTCGGTAACAACACGCCGATCTTCTTCGTCCGTGACCCCTCGAAGTTCCAGGACTTCATCCACTCGCAGAAGCGCCTGCCCGACACTCACCTGCGCAGCAACGACATGCAGTGGGACTTCTGGACACTCTCGCCCGAGTCCGCCCACCAGGTCACGTTCCTGATGAGCGACCGCGGCACGCCACGCACGTGGCGCCACATGAACGGATATGGCAGCCATACGTTCCTGTGGGAGAACGCCGGCGGCGAGAAGTTCTGGGTCAAGTACCACTTCAAGACGGTGCAGGGCATCGAGACCTTCACCGACGACGAGGCCAAGGCGATGGTCGCCGAGGAGCCCGACTTCCATCTCCGTGACCTGTTCGACTCGATCGCGAAGGGCGACGCCCCCGAGTGGCGGCTCGAGATGCAGATCATGCCGATCGCCGAGGCAGCGCAGTACCGGTTCAACCCGTTCGACCTGACCAAGGTCTGGCCGCACGGCGACTACCCGCCCATCACGATCGGCCGCATGGTTCTCGACCGCAACCCGGAGAACTACTTCACCGAGGTCGAGCAGGCAGCGTTCGAGCCCGCGAACATGGTTCGGGGGATTGGCCCCAGCCCCGACAAGATGCTGCTCGGGCGGCTGTTCAGTTATCCGGACACGCACCGCTACCGGATCGGCACCAACTACCTGCAGCTCCCGATCAATCAGCCGAAAGCACCCGTCCACAGCTATAACAAGGACGGGGCCATGCGCTACCAGCACAGTGGCAACCAGCCGGTCTACGCGCCCAACAGCCATGGCGGCCCGAAGGCGGATCCGAGCTTCATGGATCTCGCGTGGGGGGTCGAAGGCGCGGAGATCATCCGGCATGCCTACACGCTGCACAGCGAGGACGACGACTTCGGTCAGCCCGGCACGCTCTGGCGTGAGATCCTGTCGGAGACCGATCGTGACCACTTGGTCTCGAACATCGTCGGTCACGCGACAAACGCGGTCACACCTGAGATCCAGCAGCGGGTGATCCAGTATTGGACCAATGTCGATTCTGATCTCGGATCGCGCGTCGCCCAAGGGATCGGCGGCGCCAGCGGCAACGGCCGCGCGACTGCCAGCGTCAGCGGGCCTGTCGGCAGCGGCACATCCACCGGCCTGTAGACCGCGGATCTACTCAGCGGGCTTCGAGATCGTCCGCACGCTGTCGCAGGCCGACGGCCTGGTCACCACCGAAGGCACCCTGTATCCGCTGCTCGGCCGGTTGCGCAAGGAGGGGGTGGTTGAGACCACTTGGCGGGAGTCCCCGTCCGGTCCCCCCCGCCGGTACTACCGGCTGTTCTCGGACGGCCGAGCACTCCTCCGTGGATTCGCCGTCGAATGGACGCGCTTTCGAGATTCCGTAGATGCCCTGCTCGAGACTGAAGCCTCTGGATGACCACGACGACCCTCCACCCGCTAGCCGCAAGGTATCTCGACGATCTGCGAGATGCCGGGCGAAGGCTGCCGCGTTCGACGATGCGCGACCTGCTTGCAGAAGTTGAGGCGCATCTCTCCGAGGCGACCGACTCGGAAATGTCGGACGCTCAGGTGCTCACGGTCCTCGACCGCCTCGGCGACCCTAAGGAGATCATCGCCGCGCAGCAGCGCGAAACCGCACTGCCTGTGCGCACTCGCGGCACCCACGAGTGGGCGGCGATCTTCATGCTGCTGTTCGGGGGATTCATATTCGGCATCGGGTGGCTGGCAGGGCTTGTTCTGCTGTGGAGCTCCCCGATGTGGAACGCCCGGGACAAGCTGATCGGGACGCTGGTCCTACCGGGCGGGCTGGCCGGCAGCGTGTGGTTCGCTGTGATCGCGAATTTCCGCGTCGAGAGCTGCTCCGGTGGCAGCTCCGGCTGTACGGGTGGCCCCAGCACTGGAACCGAAGTACTTGCATGGGCGCTTCTCGCACTCGTCACGCTGGCCCCGATCGCGACCGCGATCTTTCTCGCCCGTCGCGCCGGGTAAGCCATGAGAATCGCCGTCCTCGCCGATATCCACGGCAACCTGCCGGCGCTGCGGGCGGTGCTCGGCGAGATGGACCGGGAGCCCGTCGACACGATCGTCGTCCCGGGAGACGTTGTCGGTGGCCCGATGGTCGCCGAGGTGCTCGAGCTCATCGTCGCCCGTCGCGAGCCGGTGCACTGGGTCAGCGGTAACAGCGAGCGAGAGACGGTCGCCGCGTACGACGGCCGGGAGATGGCCGACGACCCAGCCGGACGCTCCGCGTCATGGAGCGCGGGGGCGCTAACCCAGCGCTGGCGGGACCAGCTCGCCTCGTGGCCGATCTCGCTGGCGCTCGACGGTGTCAGGTTCTGCCACGGCTCCCCGCGGCGCGACGATGAGATTTTGACCAGGAAGACGCCCGCCGACACGCTGTCGGAAGCCCTGGCAGGTGTAGGGGAGCAGCTGGTTGTTGGCGGGCACACCCATCAGCAGATGATCCGCAGCGTACGGCCCGGCCTGACGTACGCCAACGCGGGAAGCGTCGGGATGCCCTACGAGGGGCGGCCCAGAGCATTCTGGGTGGTAGTCAACGCTGGCGTGCCCGAGCTGCGGGAAACCGAATACGACATCGCCGCCGCGCTCGAGGAGCTCGGCAGATCGGGATACCCGGACCTCGATGAAGCGGTGAGGGAGTCGCTGATCGATCCCGTCGACCCGGAGTGGGTCAGCGCGTTCTTCGAGCACGGCGCGGGCCGGGGCGAGGATCCTGGAGAGCCTCCGGAGACCGAGTGAGGCCGGGCTCACCACGCCGACGTCTCGGTCCTCCCAGCGGCTGGCATCAGCGTACGATCGCTGCTCGCCGCCGGCGGACATCAGTCCTGAATGCCAGATGTAGTTTGGCGAACTGACCGGAGAGGAGGACAAGCAATGGGGGCGAACGATGGGCGGTGGCCCGGAGATCCGTACGAGTCGCTGGATGACGCGTTTGAGCAGTGCGAAGGGGACGCCCACCTGGAGCAGCTGTTCGACGGTTGTCGCTGGGCCGAGGGGCCGGCATACGTCGCGGCCGGCCGCTGTCTCGTCTTCTCGGACATCCCGAACGATCGGCTGCTGCGCTGGGACGAGTGCACGGGAGCGACCGGAATATTCCGAGCCCCCTCGCGGCATGCCAACGGCGCCACCGTGGACC
>CATPAX010000059.1 GCA_955652215.1 uncultured Solirubrobacteraceae bacterium
AGCGCCCTGAAGTCGATGCGCAGCGCCTTATCGGGTTCGCCGAACAGCGATGCAAGCTGGTCGAGCAGGCCGGTCTGTGCCCCTACCCAGTCGTTCTCGATCCGCGAGCAGATCTTGGCGAGCTCTATCCGGTCGGGCTCGGGGCCGTCCCCGAGCGCGACCAGGGCAAGCGTCAGGGCGACCTCCAGCGCCGCCGAGGACGACAGGCCCCCGCCCTGCGGAACGCCGCCGCTGATATGGAGCCGGGCTCCGCGCACGTCTACGCCTGCGCGCTGAAGCTCACCCACCGCGCCTCGCACGAACGCCCCCCACCCCTCGGCCGTCTCGGGCTCGTGGAGGTCGAAGCTGTCCTCCTCACCAAAGTCGGCGGCAACCGCCTCGATCCTCGCGGACTCGAGCAGCGTCGCTTCGACTGTGACCCGCTCGCTGATCGCAAACGGCAGGGAGAGCCCCTCGTTGTAGTCGGTGTGCTCGCCGATCAGGTTGACCCGTCCGGGACCGAAGGCGGTTACGTGGCGGCTGGGCAAGGCCGCGTAGTCTCCTAGATCGACGCCCGGAGGCGTTCACTGGGGCGGGTCGTCCTACGATGGAGTCCATGACCGAAGTACGCGAACGAGTCGCTGGCGGCGCGATCTGGGTGGCCGGGGCCGTGCTCGGATTGCTCAGCACACTCGCGCTGGCGATCGCCGCGGCGGTGCCTGCGGTCCTCGGACTGATCGCGCTGATCCTCTCGCCGTTCAGAGCGCTCTGGCGGCGCGCCCACTAGTCTGAAGCGATGGCTAAGCGACCCGCCTCCACACTCGGCGAGATCATCCGCCAGCAGCGAGAGCTGGCCGAGATCTCGATGCGCCAGTTCGCTCAGATCGCCGGAATCTCGAACCCCTATCTGTCTCAGATCGAGCGTGGACTGCGAGCTCCGTCCGAGCACGTGCTCGACGGCATAGCCCGGGCGCTGAAGGTCTCCGCCGACGTTCTCTACGAGCAGGCCGGGATGGCGCCACCCGGCGAGGAACCGCCTGACAACGCGGTGCTCGACGCGATCGCCGCCGACCCCCGCCTGAGCGCCCGACAGCGCGCAACGCTGCGGGAGATCTACGAGGCGTTCGTCGGGGCCGCCCCGGCGAGCAGCAGGCAGTGACTGCAGACGCGCTGCGCGGCCGGGCCGCTCTGGTCACCGGAGCCGCGAGCGGGATCGGACGCGCCGTCGCGCTACGTCTCACAGACGGCGGCATGGACGTGCTCGCCGTCGACCTGCGCCCGGATCCCGATGGCCCTGGAGTGCCCCACGAAGCGGACCTGACCGACGCCGAGGCCAACGAGCGCGCAGTGGACGCCGCGCTCGAACGCTTCGGCCGGCTCGATCTCGTCGTGGCCAACGCGGGGATCCAGCACGTCGCCCCGATTCACGAGTTCCCGCTTGAGCGCTGGCAGACGATTGTCTCGCTGCTCCTGACGAGCCCGTTTCTGCTCGCCAAGCGCGCCTGGCCGGCGCTGCAAGCCTCTGGCGCCGGGAGGTTCATCGCGATCGCCTCGGTGCACGGCCTGGTCGCCTCGCCATACAAAGCGGCCTACGTGTCCGCCAAGCACGGCGTGCTGGGACTGGTCAAGACGCTCGCCCTGGAGGGCGCGGAGGATGGAATCACCGCCACCGCTGTCTGCCCGGGTTATGTCCGCACTCCTCTGGTCGAGAAGCAGATCGCCGATCAGGCGAAAGCCCACAAGCTCTCCGAGGACGAGGTGCTCGAGAAGGTGATCCTCGCGCCCCACGCGGTCAAGGAGCTGATCGAACCGGCGGAGGTGGCGGAGGTGGTGGCGTTCCTGGCGGGGCCGGCGGGGCGGGCGTTCACCGGTGTGCCGGTGACGCTCGACCAGGGCTGGACTGCCAGGTAACGGCCGGATCTCGGTCTGATCCTTGCCGGGATCGACCTAGGTCTCGGTCGCGAACAACCGACTCAGTCGATGGCTGCAGCGCCGGGTCGCACCGTCGAGTGCCGCAGCACCTCGGATAGCAGCGCGGGCCAGTTGTAACGCAGCGAGTCGTGCCCCATGAACAGCCCGAGGTGCCCGCCGTTCGAGACCTGACGGGTCACGAGCGCGGGGTCAGTCGAGGCGTAGGACGCCAGCGCGAACACCTGGTCGGGGGGCGTGATGTGGTCAGTTGCCCCCGCAAGCAGCGCCAGCGGCATGTCGATCCGCGCGAGGTCTACCAGCTGGTCGCGAACGCGCAGCTCACCGCGGATCAGCGCGTTGTCGCAGAACAGATTGCGCAGGATCCATAGATAGAACGCCCCAGGGATGTCCTGGGTGTGCTTGAACCAGTCCTCGAACTCCGTGTAGCGCCCGACTTGGCGCTGGTCCTCGAGGTGCAGCAGCAGCTCGACCTGCCGGGAGATCTCAGCACCAGGCTGGATCAGGATGAAGCCGGCGAGCATGTGCCGCCCCTTCAATACTCCCCCACCGGAAGCGACCAAAGCCTCGTAGAAGCGGAGGTTCCCGCCGGGAGCGAGCTGGTGAACGACCTCTCCGATCACCGGCTCCCCAGCGTGGAAGTCGATCGGAGCGCCGGCGATCGTCAGCGTGTTCACGCGCTCGGGACTCAGGGCCGCATAAAGCGTCGCGAGCCAGCCACCCTGGCAGTCGCCGATCAGGTTCACCCGCCCGCCGCAATGATCGACGGCGCGGTCGATCACATCTAGGTAGTCCTCGACCGAAGCGTCAGCCGTCTCGCGGGTGGCGCCCTTCCAGTCGAGCGTCAGCGCGCGCTCGAGGCCAGCTGAGACGATCGTCCGCATTTGGCTCTGCTCGGGCGAGTAGTCGACGATGCACGAGTCGTGGCCGGCCTGGGGCGGCACGACCAGCGTCGGCACCAGGCCGGTGCGCTGAGAGACCGAGAAGTCCCGAAGGCGCGCGAGCGGTGCCTCGAACACGATCTCGTGCGGAGTTGTCCAGGACGGCCGCCCGCGCTTAGTGGTCAGCGCGAGCCAGCGGGAATAGTCGAGCCCCCATGGGCCGCGCGTGACCGTGGCCTCGAAGCAGTCGGTCGCGGCGCCAAGGACGGCGTCGCAGCCCTCGAGCCAAGTAGCAAAAAGCCCCGCCGCGAACGTCGGAGACCTTCCCGGATACCCCAGCACGCTCATAGCACCTCGCAGACCAGAAGAGCATCGGCCAGTTGGCCGATGCTCTTCATTATTCCCGCTTAAGGGGACACTAAGCCACGGTCCGGCTCTGCCGGGGCGGGTTTAGCCGCAGAGGCGCATTACTTGAGGAAGCTGCGCGCCGCCGTGGCGTACGACCCTGCGAACTCGCGCGTCAGGTCAGCCTGGGCCTCGATGATGCTGCGGAGCCACTCCTGCTGGGTCATCCCAGCGAGCTTCAGCTCGAGCGCAACAGTGCGGTCGACAGCCTTCTCGTAGGAGTCGAGATACAGTTGACCGGCCTTCCGGGCGGTCACGAGGAACTGATCGTTCAGCTCCTTGACCTGGTCGAACGCGGTGTCGATCTAGGGGGTGGAGTTTGCAATTGATATATACAGTTCTTGTGTAGAGGAGTTCTGCTAGCAGATTAGCAGGTCGCTAGCTAATTTGCAAGCGGCCTGGTCCGGGTTACTCGGCGAGCGTCTCCCGGATCGCCGCGGCGAACTGCTCCACGTCGTCCTCGGTGGTGTCCCACGAGCACATCCAGCGGACCTCGCCCGCGCGCGCGTCCCACACGTAGAACGAGAAGCGTTCCTGCAGCGTCGGGGTGGCTGAGGGGTCGATC
>CATPAX010000060.1 GCA_955652215.1 uncultured Solirubrobacteraceae bacterium
GAGGAGGCTGGGGCGGCGACGGTGACGGCGGAGATTGGGGCGGTGGCGGTGACGGCGGCGGGGATTTCTGAGCGCCGCTGATCCCCGGGAACGGCTCAGCCGCGACGTGGCTGACCGGGCGCTCGAGCGCCGGTTGACCTGAGGAATGCGCTCAAGCTCCGGTCGACCTGACCGACGCGGCAGCGTTGGCGGCCCAGTACAGATGCAGACGCCGACCGTACGCAGAGGCGTAGCTGTGCAGCCCCTCCAGCAGCTGAACCTCGACGGCTGATAGTCCTGGGTGCCAGAGATCGACGACGAGGACGATTCGGTCCTGGGCGGTGCGATTCCAGGCTTCGTGCTCGAGGTCGTCGTCGAACACCAGGCACCGACCCTCTTGCCACCGGCGGGTGGTACCGCCGACGCGCAGGGCGCAGTCTCCGTCGGGCACAACGATCCCGAGATGACACCGCAGCCGCAGGTTTGTCGGCCCGCGATGGGGACGGATATGGGTGTTGGCCCGCATCCGCGACACGTAGATCAGCCCGGCCGCAGTCCGAATCGCCGGTAGCGTCTCAATCCCACGGGTCGTGACCGGACAGGCCTCGCATACGTCATCGCGCCGCCGCCCGCGCTCGTAGAAGAAAGCGACGTCCCAGTCACCCGTTCGCTCGAGGCGTTCACTTTCGCGGTGAAACCGCGCCTCCTCGAGGGCGAGGACCTCGTCCCGGATCCCCTCGAAGTGCGACTCCAAATAGAGGGCCAGCGGGAAATCGGAGACGTCGTGCCACGGGCGTGACTCGAGGTCCGGATAAGCGCTCCGGCCGGTTGGGTCCGCGAGCGTGTCGACGTATCGGTGAAAGCGCCTGCGCCCGGCGGTCTGCGCAGGTGCCGTGACACTGACCGGAGTCGTTGACGGTGAGACCGCGCGACCCGGCTCCTGACACCGTGCCGCAAACAGTGTCCCCGGATCCGTGATCAACTCGACCGTGGCTGGTTCATCCTCCTCACCGGCGCGATCGAATCGCCCGGCGAGCTGACCCCACTGGTCGAAGGTCAGGCGCTTGTCCCAGGCCACCCCCAGGGCCCGCAGGCGACGCTGCGCCAGCCGAGCCCAAGACCTGGCGCCCACGGCGTCACGGCGGCAGCGCGACAGATGCGCCAGCCAGATGCACGGCTCGGCTACGACTGGACAGCTCGCGGCGGCCAGGGCCAGCCGGTCGCGCCGCCAGTCAGCTCCCTCGCCCTCGGCCAGCCCGGCGCGGTACAGCTCACGGGTACGTTCCTCATCGGCCGCATTGAACGTGGCGAGCTCGGCGATGAACATAGGGAGAGCCACGGCGTCGCTGGCCAGGACCGCCTCGGCCAGCTCGCGCAACTTCGCCAGCCACATCCCGGGCGACCCGTCGCGGGCCTGGGTTTGCTCGGCGAGATTTGCCATGTGAAGGATGATCAGCGCGTCGCTCTCCTCGGGCGAGGCCGACGGGTCAGACGCCGGGCCGGGCTGATCGACTGCTCGCCGGGGCGGATCGCGAAGCCACGCGTGGGTGCCGGCGAAGAGCGAACCGCGCGGCGTGACCGAAAACAGGTAGGCGAGGCGCTCGGCCTCGGCGCCGGCCAGGGGGATCAGCTCGCGCCGTCTCGACAGCGGGAGAAGCGCCCGCGCATGCACGTCGGTCCCGTACACGCTATGAATGAGCGCCGCGTGCGCGATGGCGGCCGGTAGCTCCCATCGCCTGACCACCTCGTAGGTGCCGATCAGATGGTCGATCAGAGTCCGCTCCGCGGCATGGCCGTGGGTTCCGGCGCCTTCGTCTCGCAGGAAGGCGATGACCCGCTTCACCACCGCGTCGTTGGCCGACGGCGCAGCGAGGAGATTGTCGGTGCTCACGATCAACAGTCTCCCGGATCCCTTGCAGTCGACCCGGACATCGAGTCATGACCTCGGGCGGGAGAGATGCTCGCTCGAACTTGCCGACATGACCGGTGGCATCGTCCAGGCCGTAGGCTTCCCCGCCGTGGACTTCAGCACCCTGCGGTACGCAGTCTCGCCAGAGGGCGTGGCGACGATCGCCCTCGATCAGCCCGAGACGCGGAACGCCCTCTCAGACGAGCTGCTCGCCGAGCTGACCGCGGCGCTCGAGCACGCTCGCGACGACCGTGCGGTGCGCTGCGTGGTCCTCACCTCGACCCACGAACGAATCTTCTCGGCGGGCGCGAACCTGGGCGGATTCGCGGCGGACGTCCCGCTGATTCACAAGCACTTCGCCACCGAGCGCTTCCCGCAGGTCTTTCGGCTCCTGGGGGAGCTCGGCAAGCCGTCGATCTGCGCCGCGAACGGCCATGTGCTCGCCGGCGCCCTCGGCATCGCGCTGGCCTGCGACCTGGTGGTCGCCAAGGAGGATGCGAGGTTCGGCACCCCTGAGATCAACGTCGGCCTGTTCCCGTTCATGATCATGGCGCTGATCTACCGAAACGTTCCCCGTAAGAAGGTCGCGGAGCTGATGCTGCTGGGCGAGCAGATCTCGGCCAGCGAGGCAGCCAGAATCGGGATCGTGAATCGGGTTCTCGCGCCAGAGGACTTCGACGGGGCGGTGGCGGAGTGGGCTCGCAAGCTCGCGGCGAAGTCACCCGCGCTGATGAAGCTCGGCAAGGACGCGATGTTCCGCCAGCAGGACATGGCGCTCGCCGACGCGCTCGACTTCTTGCGCTCCCAGCTCTCGATCGCGTTCTCGACCGAGGACATCCAGGAGGGCGTGAAGGCGTTCTTCGAAAAGCGCGAGCCGGAGTGGAAGGGACGCTGAGCGACCGGCCGGTTGGCGGACAGGTCGACTGGACGCCTGCGCGGCGTCCGGACCGCACCCCCCTGCGCGGTTCGCACGTCCTCCTACGCCCGCTCGATCCGGCGACCGATGCGGGGGCGCTGTACGAGGCCTCGCGCGATCCAGCGATCTGGACCTACCTGTTCTACGGGCCGTACCCCGGCGTCGAGGAGCTGCGAGATCTGCTCGAGTCCGTCCAGGAGGGCGCGGACCCGCTCTACTTCGCAATCGTGCGCCTCCCGCAGGAGCGCCCGGAGGGGATGGCGTCGTACGTGAGGATCACCCCCGAGCACGGGGTGATCGAGATCGGGCACATCTGGTTCGGGACGCCGCTGCAGCGAACGACGGCGGCGACTGAGGCGATCTACCTGCTCGCCCGCCATGCCTTCGAGGATCTCGGCTACCGGCGGCTCGAATGGAAGTGCGACTCGCTCAACGCTCCATCACGAAGGGCTGCCGAGCGATTCGGATTCGTCTTCGAAGGCGTGTTCGCGCAGCACATGATCTACAAGGGGCGAAACCGCGATACCGCCTGGTTCGCGATCACTGAGCGGCGCTGGCCGGCTGTGCGGACCGCGTTTGAGGCGTGGCTCGGGCCGTCCAACTTAGATGCAGAGGGGCGACAACGTCGGTCACTGACCGACCTGATGCCAAGCAGCGCTTGACGCATCCGCCCTCCGGCTGACAGAGTAGGTAGTAGTACGTCTCACTAACCGATGAGAGCCGACGCCCCACCCACAAGCCAGCTCCGGACCCTCGCCGAGGATCTGCGCGCGCGGCGGGAACAGATCAAGCTCGGCGGCGGGGCGGAGAAGGTCGCAGCTCAACACGCCCAGGAGAAGCTGACCGCCAGGGAGCGGCTCGAGCTGCTGATCGACGCGGGAACGTTTGTCGAGCTGGGAATCCATGGGCGGCCGCATTTCTCCCAGCGGGCCATGGAAGGCCGGGAGGCGCCAGCCGATGGCGTCGTCACCGGCTACGGCAAGGTCGACGGCCGGCTGGTCGCGGTTGCCGCCTACGACTTCACCGTTATGGCCGGGTCGATGGGGATGACCGGGGAGCTCAAGGTGACACGGCTGCGTGAGCTTGCGCTGACCAAGCGGATCCCGATGATCTGGCTGCTCGACTCCGCCGGCGCCCGCATCCAGGAGGCGGTCGGATCGCTGTTCGCGGGCAGCGGACACCTGTTCCGCGAGGAGGTCATCAACTCAGGAGTGATCCCGCAGGTCGCCGCGCTGATGGGCCCATGCGCGGCCGGGACCGCGTACATACCTGGCCTTGCCGACTTCGTCCCGATGGTCAAGGGCCGCGGCTCGATGGCGCTGGCCGGTCCGCACTTGGTCAGGGCGGCGATCGGCGAAGACGTTACTCAGGAGGAGCTCGGAGGCTCGCGAGTGCACTGCCGCAAGTCGGGAGTCGGCGATCTGGAGGTGGCTGACGACGCCGCGTGCATCGAGTCGATCAAGACGTATCTGAGCTTCTTCCCCCAGC